>NZ_JBFUIP010000045.1:0-37748 GCF_056401815.1 Aminobacter sp. P4_D5
ATTGATTGACTGCAGTTTCGTTTCGCGGACTGCGAAACGAAAAAGGGGCGCTAGAAGCGCCCCTTTTTCTTGTTCGCTTACCCGTCGGATTTACTGCAGCCCGCCGCCGAGCATGTTGATGCGGTCGGTGACCTCGCGGTCGCTGGCAAAGCCGTCGTCGGCGCGCAGGCGCTGGCCGAGCAGCTTCACCATTTGCGGGTTGTCGGCGAACTTGGTGTGGTTGAAGGAATCGCCGCTCTTGGCGTCGGACAGGTCGACGACGATCACGCCATATTCGGCGAGGTCGGCGGCGTTCTTGTAGTCGCCAAGGCGCGGCTTGGAGCCGGCGATCAGGCCGGACAGCTTGAGCGCGCGGTCGTCGCCCGACGTCATCAGGAAGAACGGCTTGGTCGGCTTGCCGTAGCGGCGCATCTGGCTTTTGAACACGTCGACGTCGATGTCGGGCGAGGCCAGAACGACGTCTCCGAGCTTGCCGCCGAGGTCGCGGTCGCCGGTCAACGCCAACTGGCGCAGCGCTTCCATGGTCACCCACGTGCCCATCGAATGCGCCACGATGTCGATGCGGCGCGCACCCGACTGGGCGAGCATGCGCAGCGTGACCTCAAGCTGGTCGCGCGCGGCCGCCGCACTTTCCTTGTCGTAGACATAGTCGGTCGTGCTGCCGCCCGACGCCCAGGAAAACAGCACCGGCGTGCCGGTGTAGCCCGAGTCATGCGCGATCTGGGTGGCGCGATAGACGCCGGCATCGAAGGAGGTGTTGTAGCCGTGCACGAACAACATGGCGCGACCGCCGCGCGCGGCGATGTCGGCGCTGAGCGCCTTGGAGAATTCGGGCTGCGTCGCATAGCCGGTCGCGTTGGTCGCGGTGAAATATTTGGTCGGATCGGGGTCCTTGCGGTTGCGCAGCTCGATCTGGCCGGTCTTGTGGGTTCTTGGCACGGTGACATCGACACGCGCGAAATTGAGCGTCGCCGAACGGTCACGATCGAAGACCTGCTTGTCGTCAGCAGCGTGTTGACGGGTAGAGGCAACGAAAATCGCATGGTTTCCGGCGATCTCCGACACGGGAACATTGACGACTGCGCCGGTCAACAGCGCACCGGACGGCTGCCCTATGCAACCGGACAGCAGGAGGGCGGCAATGGCTATGCAGAACTTCGACGGCAACAAATTATGATCTCTCTGACGGGCAAGGCGTTCAGTGTGCCACCCTCGGGAGGGTCTGATAGTGGCGGAAGTAAGTCGGGACCAGCCGAAAAGGACAGGTCGGGGAGACATCGCTGGCCGAGTGTTGCTCGAATGCCAAAATTGTGGCGGAAACAAGTACTTCCGTACCTGAGCTCACGAAGTTAGCGACCCCAGAAAGTTGGCGTGAAGATCACCAGAACGGCGAGGATTTCGAGGCGGCCCAAAAGCATCGCAGCTGAGCATATCCACTTGGCGGCATCGGGCAGCGAGGAGAAGTTGCCCATCGGGCCGATGACCGGGCCGAGGCCGGGGCCGACATTGGTCAGCGACGTCAGCGAGCCGGTGACAGCGGTGATGAAATCGAGGCCGGTGGCACTCAAAAGCACGATGGTGATGGCCCACAGAACCATGAAAGAGGCGATGAAGAGCACAACCGCACTTTGCATCTCTGGGGCGACGGTGCGGTCGCCATAGCGTACCGGCGTCACTGTGTTGGGATAGATCAGGCGGCGCAGACCGTTCGAGAGAAGTTCGAACAAGACAAGGAAACGATAGGCCTTGATGCCGCCGGTGGTCGAGCCCGAGCAGCCGCCGAGGAAGGTGGCGACAAAGATGCAGCCGATGGCGAATGGCCCCCACAGGCTGTAGTCGTCGCTGGCAAAGCCTGCGGTGGTGATGATCGACATCAGATTGAAGGTCGAATGGGTAAGGGCAGTGAAGAACGGCATGCCCATGCTGACGCGGAGATAGACCGCCACAGCCACCGCAAAGACGATGCAGTAGCCTGCATAGACGCGGATTTGCGGATCGCGCAGCGCGTCGAGGCGTCCGCGCACGGCAAACAGGATCATGATCGAGAACGGCAAGCCGCCGATGAACATGAAGACGATGCCGGTCCACAGGATGGCGGGGTTGTCGGCATAGCGCACGAAAGAGGTGTCGTGGGTGGAAAAGCCGCCCGTCGCCACTGTCGACATGGCGTGATTGATGGCGTGGAAGCCTTCCATGCCGGCCGCGGTGTAGGAGATGGTGCAGGCGACGACCAGCACCGTGTAGATGCCGATCAGGCTGACGGTGAAGGTGTGGAAGCGTTCGAACGGGCGGTCCTCGATGTCGGAGGATTCGATCTTGAAATAGGACACGCCGCCGATGTTGAGGAACGGCAACAGGAACAGGCCGAGCGCGATGACACCGAGGCCGCCCATGAAGCTGAGCAGCGAACGCCAGATCAGGATGCCGGGCGGTGCCGTGTCGAGGCCGTTGATCACCGTGGAGCCGGTGGTGGTGACGCCCGACACCGATTCGAAGAAGGCGTCGGTGATGCTGAGATCCAGCGACGAGGTCATGAACGGCACCGCACCGGCGATCGCCAGCGTGATCCACAAGAAGTTGACCAGGAGGAAACCGAAGCGGGTGTTGGCCGGTGGCACGCGCCCTTGCGTGGCGAGTGCCACCGCTAGAGCCAGGCCGCCCATGAACATCGCGGTAAAGGCAAAGGACTGCCAGTCGTCATGGCCGTAGTAGAGATCGACGGCCGCCGGGATGAGCATCGCCACGGACAGGTAGATGGCAAAGACGGCCGCGATGTGGATCGCGGCGCGGACGGCAATTCTGTTCACCGAGACGTATCCCCAAATGTATCGCGGCGAGCCAATGAGCCGGTTTGAACCTGACGGCGGGAGCCGGACAGTGGCTTCGCCGCGCCGAATATGCAATAGCGCGTCCAAACGGGCCACAGCATTTGCCCGGCGGATTTCAGGAGCCTTTGCCCATGACCAGTTTTGCCGAAAGGGTTTCGCTGGCAGCCGAAGCGGTGAGGCAGTTGTTTCCTGAGACACCCTTGCAGGAGAACGACTATCTCTCCCGCAAGACTGGCGCGCGCGTGCTTTTGAAGCGCGAAGACCTGACGCCGGTCCGCTCCTACAAGATTCGTGGCGCGCTCAATTTCTTCCGCAAGACCCTTGCCGCCGGCAACGAGGCGGAGTTGTTCGTCTGCGCCTCGGCCGGCAATCACGCCCAGGGGTTTGCCTTCGTTTGCCGCCATTTCGGCAAGAAGGGCGTGGTGTTCATGCCGGTGACGACGCCGCAGCAGAAGATCGACAAGACCCGGCTGTTCGGCGGCGAGTTCGTCGAGATCAAGCTGGTCGGCGACTTCTTCGACGACTGCTACCGCGCTGCAATCGAATTCGCCGAGAGTTCCAGCGGGCACATGGTGCCTCCTTTCGACCACAAGGACATCATCGAAGGCCAGGCGACGGTCGCCCTGGAGATCGCCGGCCAGATGCCGCACGGGCGCATGCCCGACATGGTGCTTCTACCGGTCGGCGGCGGCGGATTGTCGGCGGGTGTGACGCGCTACTTCGCTGAGACGGGCAATGCGCCGCGCTTCGTCTTTTGCGAACCGGCTGGCGCCCCCAGCCTGCGCGACAGCCTCGCCACCGGCAAGCGGATGAAGCTCGCCAAGGTCGACAATTTTGTCGATGGCGCTGCCGTCGCCGAAATCGGCCGCGAACCGCTCAAGTATCTCAAGGATTTTCCCGCCGACGCGGTTAAGCTGGTCCCGGAAAACCGGCTCTGCGCCACAATGATCGAGATGCTGAATGTCGAGGGCGTGGTTTTGGAGCCAGCCGGCGCGCTAGCGATCGACGCGCTCAAGGATTTTTCCAAGAAGGAGTTAAAGGGCAAGACCATCGTTGCGGTGGTTTCAGGCGGCAATTTCGACTTCGAGCGCCTGCCCGACGTCAAGGAGCGCGCCTTGCGCTTCGAGGGGCTGAAGAAGTATTTCATCATCCGCTTTCCGCAGCGGCCGGGCGCGCTGCGCGACTTCCTCGAAATCATGGGCCCCGAAGACGACATCACGCGTTTCGAGTACCTCAAGAAATCGGCGCGCAATTTTGGTTCGGTGCTGATCGGGATCGAGACCAAGGACCGGCGTAATTTCGACCTGCTTCGGGCGCGCTTCGACGTCGAGGGCGTGCAATATCAGGACATCACCGACAACGAAACGCTGGCCGGCTTCATCATATGAGCGTGTTCGTCGCGCTGTTTTCAGGCATCAATGTCGGCGGCAACCGCATCGTCAAGATGGCCGAACTCCGGGCCTTCTTCGAAGAGCTCGGCTTTGCCGATGTCGCAAGTTACATTCAAAGCGGCAATGTCGTGTTCAAGGCCGATGCCACTGATGCGACGGCGCTAACCGCAACAATCGAAGCGGCATTCGAAACGCGCTGGGGCTTTCGCTCGCGCATCATGGTGCGCGATCTCGGCTGGTATGAGAGGCTTGTGGCGGAAAATCCCTATCCCGATGTCGCGGACGACCACAAGAAACTGCACGCTTATACGCTGGAGCGCGCTCCGGTTCCGGCCGAGATTGCGCCGCTGGCCGAGCGCAACGCCGGTCCTGAAAGCTTCGAGGTCAAGGGCGACGTCCTTTATCTTCACGCGCCCGAGGGATTGGGCAAGTCGAAATTCGCCGAAATTCTGCCGCGTACCCTCAAAGTGCCGGGCACGGCGCGCAACTGGCGCACCGTGCTGACTTTGCTTGAGATGGCCAGAAAAGCCTGAGGGCTTTCTTTGCCTGCGCATCGTGCTTTCTGAAGGTTACCAGCTGCCGGTATTCGGCATGGACAACCACGGCTCTGCCGGCGCCTTGCGCTCACCCTTCTGCAGCAGCTCGATCGAGATGCCGTCGGGCGACTTGATGAAGGCCATGTTGCCGTCGCGCGGCGGGCGGTTGATGGTCACGCCCTTGTTCATCAGGTCCTGGCAGGTGGCGTAGATGTCGTCGACCTCATAGGCAAGGTGGCCGAAATTGCGGCCACCCTGATAGTCTTCCGTGTCCCAGTTGAAGGTCAATTCAAGCAGCGGCGTCTGGCGCTCGCTGCCGGCACCCACGTCTTCGGAGGCGGCGAGGAAGATCAGCGTGTAGCGGCCCTTCTCGTTGGTGGAGCGACGGATCTCCTTCATGCCAAACTTGGTGCAATAGAAGTCCAAAGAGGCGTCGACGTCTTTGACGCGGACCATGGTGTGGAGATAGCGCATCGCTTTTCCTCGGCTTTGTGGGTTCGAGTTCATGGGGTTCGCCGATACATAGGGCGGGCGCCACGCGCTCGGCAACCGCCATAGCGACTTTTGTGCGGAACTGGTGCGAAGCTTGTGCCTATCTCGGGACCAAGTCGAAAAATGGCGGAACGGCCCTTGCGTAAGTCCAAAGTGGAAGTGTTAATCTTATCTCAAGAATCAGTAATGGCGTTTGCAAGGAAAAGGGGGCGTTCTTATGGGGGAAAAGGCCTCTCTCGTGATGCAGAATGGCACTGGCCGCGATGCATTTGAACACGATGACAGCGTCGATGGCGTTGGTCTGGTCGAAATTTCCGGCGCCATCAAATGGTTCGACGTGGCCAAGGGCTACGGCTTCATTCTCCCCGACAGCGGTGTTGGAAGCGACGTGCTGCTGCATGTCACCTGCCTGCGTCGTGACGGTTTCCAGACAGCACTCGAAGGTGCTCGCGTCGTTTGCCTGGTAAAGCAGGGCGACCGTGGCCTGCAGGCCTTCCGCGTGCTTTCCATCGACAATTCGACAGCAGTGCATCCCGCCGAAATGCAGGAGCAGCGCACCCATGTCGCGGTGACCGCGGAAAGCGGTCTCGAGCGCGCGCTGGTCAAGTGGTTCAACCGCACCAAGGGCTTTGGTTTCCTGACGCGCGGTGAAGGCACCGAGGACATTTTTGTCCACATGGRAACGCTGCGCCGCTTCGGCGTCACCGAGCTTCGGCCCGGCCAGGTGGTGCTGGTTCGTTTCGGCAAAGGCGACAAAGGCCTTATGGCTGCCGAAATTCACCCTGATTTAGGCACCTTGCCGGTCTCGCACTAGGTCGAGACCGCCGCGGGGATTTTATGACCTTACGCAAATTTTTGATCGCCGGAGCGCTCGGTGCCGCATTGCTTGCGGTGCCGGCTTTGGTCGTTTCGCTCGCCCTCACGGCACCGAGCATGGCGCAAGAGGCGATGGCCCTGCCGGTCGATGCCGATCCGCTGATCGCGGTGACCGCCATGGGCGAGGTGCCGTTCCGCATCGAGATTGCCGACGAGCCGGGCGAACGCGCCATGGGGCTGATGTTCCGCAAGGATCTCGCCGACGACCAGGGCATGCTTTTCGTGTTCGAACAGACCCAGCCGGTCGGCTTTTGGATGAAGAACACGCCGCTGCCGCTCGACCTTGTCTTTGCCGGTCTCGATGGCAAGGTTCTCGACGTGCTGCCGGGCACGCCGTTTTCAGAGGCGGTAATAGCACCGGAAGAGCCGGCGCGTTTCGTGCTCGAACTCAAGGCTGGCACGGCAGCCAAGACGGGCATCGCCAAGGGCGTCACGCTCAAGCACCGGGCGATCACCGCAGTCGACGGCAATCCCTGAGGCTTTCGGGCCACGATCAAACGGAGCGACGATGGCTATCGATCACTTTTCCCATGAGGGCTTCGACCTGGCGTTTCTCGATCTGCCGCCGACCGGCGCGGGAAGCGGAGAGCCGGTCTTGATGATCCATGGCTTTGCCTCCAGCCACTTCGTCAACTGGGTGTCGCCGGGCTGGTTCAAGACGCTGAGCGAGGCGGGCTACCGCGCCATCGCCTTCGACCACCGTGGCCATGGCGGCTCGTCGAAGAGCTATGACGAGGCCGACTACACGCCAAGCAAGATGGCCGGCGACGCGCTCGCGCTGCTCGACCATCTCGGCATCGAGCGCGCCCATGTCATGGGTTATTCGATGGGCGCCCGCGTTTCGGCATTCTTGGCGCTGGAAGCACCCGAACGGGTGGCAACACTGGTGTTCGGCGGACTTGGCATCGGCATGGTCGACGGCGTTGGCGATTGGGACCCGATCGCTTCGGCGCTCTTGGCGGAAGACCCTTCGACGACCAMGCAGCCGCGCGCGAAAACGTTCCGCGCCTTTGCCGACCAGACGCGCAGCGACCGCCGGGCGCTTGCCGCCTGCATTTCCACTTCGCGCGAACTGGTGAGCGACAACGATATCAGGCGGATCATGCAACCGACCTTAGTTGCCGTTGGCACCAAGGACGATATCGCTGGCTCGCCAAGCGAACTCGCCCGGTTGATGCCGCATGGCGAAAGCTTCGACATCGAGGGCCGCGACCACATGCTGGCCGTCGGCGACAAGGCTTTTAAGAAGCGCGTGCTCGAGTTTCTGGCCGAACACCCGATCTGAGTCTCTAATCGTCAAGTCTCGCCAGCGAGCGTTCCATGTTGGCCCGGGCCTGGGTTTCGAAGCGCGATACAAAAACGTCGGTGTGGAAGATGCGTGGCCGCGCGAGGAAGTTGCGCAGCACCGCACCGCGTCCGGCGCGCCAGTCGGCATCGCTGACCCAGCCATATTCGCGCCTGACGGCGTCTTCGTAAGCGTCAAAGGCTTTTGCCGGTGCGCCGAGGATCGACAGATCCATGTCGAGCAGCAGGGCGGCATCGTTGTTCGCCGCCGCGTCGTCGAAATCAGGGACCTCGTGCGTGGCGGTCGCTTCGATCATCTTGACGAGGCGGGCGAGGTGAAGGGCGTCGATCTGCCCTTGGAGCTTGTCGGCGGCAAGGGCGGCACTTAGCGCCTCATTGTCTTTGCGGCGGCTGTCATAGATCGCATCGTGGAACCAGATCGCAGCCTCGATGGCCTCAGGATCGTTCAGCTCGGCGCGATATTCGTCGGCCAGCGCCAAAAGCGCTTCGATGTGGCGGATCCCGTGATAATGCCGGTCGTCGGCTTGATAAAGCTTCGTCAGCTCCGTCTTGGTGGCGTGGTCAATCAGAGACATATCACCGCCTTTTGAACACAGATTTGCGCCGGTCGGCCTGGGTGAACGCGTTCTCGAGCGCCGGGCGGATGATGACGATGGCCGCCTCGCCGTCGCGCATCGTCTCCAGCAAGGGTTCAGTTTCCATGACGCCTTGAATATCCGCGAACCAAATCCACTTGAACGAGCACTAAGGAAAATTGAGTTCATTCGTGCTAATATCTGGCTTATATGTCCCGCGCGGGATTGCACAAGCCGGCAGTGAACGGAGACCGTCGATGAACACCATATCCGCTGCGCGCCACGGCTCATTGAAGCCGGTCGACCCGATCTGGAAGTCGGTACGCGACGAAGCGGCAGACGCTGTGGCGGGCGATCCGCTGCTGGCGGCATTCCTCTATGCCACGATCCTCAACCAGGACACGCTGGAAGAGGCAGTGATCCATCGCCTGGCCGAGCGGCTGGCGCATCAGGATCTCGGCGCCGACCTCATTCGCCAGACCTTTTACGCGATGCTCGAAGATAGTCCGGACTGGAGCGATACGGTGCGCACCGACATCCAGGCCTATTACGACCGCGACCCGGCCTGCGACCGCTACCTGATGCCGGTGCTTTATTTCAAAGGCTTCCATGCCATCCAGACACACCGGCTGGCGCACTGGCTGTTGAACCGTGGCCGCAAGGATTTCGCGCTCTATCTGCAGAGCCGCTCGTCATCGGTGTTCCAGACCGACATCAATCCGGCCGCACGCATGGGCAAGGGCATCTTCATCGACCACGCCACCGGCCTGGTTGTCGGCGAAACCGCTGTCATCGAAGACGACGTTTCGATCCTGCACGGCGTGACGCTGGGTGGAACCGGTAAAGCAGGCGGCGATCGCCACCCCAAGATTCGTTACGGCGTGCTGATCGGCGCAGGCGCCAAGATCCTCGGCAACATCGAGGTCGGCCATTGCTCGAAGATCGCCGCCGGTTCGGTGGTGCTGTCGCCCGTCCCGCACAACAAGACAGTGGCTGGGGTTCCGGCGCGTGTTGTCGGCGAAACCGGCTGCGACCGTCCGTCGAGCCAGATGGACCAGTTGCTGCCGTCGCAGACAATGGATCACGTCGTCAGCTTCGATATTTGAAGCGGGCAAGCACCGGCATCCTGGTGTCTGGGATGCCTGTGTGAATTGCACGGGGTAAGCCGAGCCTTGCCTTTACATGGCCATGCTTGGCGTGTCAGAAGCGCGTCTCTAAACGCGTCGGGCCGAAAATCGGGTCTGGTTTTCGGGCAAAGCACGATGCGCAGTCATTGCAATGTGGAACGTCCCAAGCGCGTCGGAACGGACGCATGACGCTCCTAGCCACAAGCCGGAGAAAACAGTTGAAGCCGGAAGAAATCAGAAAACTCGACGCCTATTTCAAGCGCCAGTTCCAGAACCCCACGCTTCAGGTCAAGGCGCGTCCTCGCAAGGACGACTCGGCCGAGGTCTATATCGGCGACGAATTCCTCGGCATCGTTTTCAAGGACGAGGATGACGGCGACTACAATTTCTCGATGGCGATTCTCGACATCGATCTGGCCTGATTTTGATCAAGCCTGACGCCGCGCGGCTTGTCGCGTGGCGTCATTTGACGTGCAACAAGGCATTCGTCTTGGCGATAACCGCCCGATCCAGCGCACGCCACTCTCCCAGAAGCTCCCTAGGAAATCTGTAGGTCAGGCTCAGATCCTTGCCAACGAAGACGTCGCGTTCGCACGGCGCGAGCGATTGTTCTGCCTCTTCACCATTGAGGCAGCGGGCAACAAAAGCCGGCTCGCCGGCGCGTGTCGCAACCGCCAGCACCTCGTTGAGATAGCCGGAGTTTTCCCTGAAGCCGTAAAGCGTCATGCCTTCAGGCCCGGGAACGCCTGGCTTGACCGTCAGTGCATTGTAGATGGGGGTGAGGCGGCCGCTCATGTCGCGCGTCATCATGCGCGGCTCGAGGCCCAGGAAGATGATGCGTTTGTTGCCGTCGGTATTGTTGAAGGCAGCACGCGCCGCCTCGCTATAGCCGTCCATCTCAGGCCAGCGCAGATAGAGGTCGAGCCGGCTGGCGATGCCGTTGTGACGGGCCTTTTCGAAACGGATCATGTTGGAGGGGACCGCGATGACATCGTTGCCGATGACGACCTCGTGCGGTGTGATGTCGTCGGTATAGCCGGCGAGCGCGATGGTGTGCCCGAACCAGCGGCCACCGAGGCTGATCGCCACCGAGAGAACGGCAAGTACGGCGAAACCGTAGAAGACCTTCATCATCAGCGCCGAATTGACAACGTCAAAGCCGGAGCTGTCAGTCGCCTCTTGCTTCATCTGTTGTCTCCAGGGTCGCCGGCGGCTCGTATGGTCGAGCATCGGATTTCCGCAATCGCCGCGCGTTGCGCAGCAGGTGCTCCAGGGAACCGATATGGGGCGACATTGCGCGCGCATGGTTAATGCTGCGTTAAAGGCGCGTCGCGCTTGCCTTGCTGGCGACCGCTACATAGTTTGCCCGCGACGCGCACAGGAAGGAAAGATGATGCCGCTTTACGCTCTCGATGGGGTTGAACCGCAGTTCGAGGACCGCGACAGCAACTGGATCGCACCAGACGCTGCCGTTGTCGGCGACGTCAGGATCGGACGTGATGTCGGCATCTGGTTTGGGGCTGCGATCCGCGGCGATCGCGAGCCGATCACCATCGGTGCGCGCTCCAATGTCCAGGAGCACACGGTGATGCACACCGATCCGGGCTTTCCGCTTGATATCGGCGAGGGATGCACCATCGGCCACCGCGCCATCCTGCATGGCTGCACGGTTGGCGACAATTCGCTGATCGGTATGGGGGCGATCGTGCTCAATGGCGCCAAGATCGGCAGGAACTGCCTTGTCGGTGCCGGCGCTCTGGTGACCGAAGGCAAGGAATTCCCAGACAATTCGCTGATCGTCGGGTCGCCCGCCAAGGCCATCCGCACCCTCGACGACGCCGCAGCCCAGCGGCTGCGCAAATCGGCTGATCATTATGTCGCCAACCAGCGCAGGTTTCGCGCCGGATTGGTGAAGGTCGCCGATTAAGAACAAGGCATCCGCCCAAAAAGGCGGAGCCGGCCCGGGGAAATGGGCCGGCTCCTAGACCCGGTCGTTGGGGACGGGGAGGGTGGGACGCGACCGGGTTTTTCCGCTGAAGCCTAGCGGACCGACGCGACTGCGTCGGCGCGGCCGTCATTGATGCCAATCCAGACCCCTGAATTCTGCTCCGACTGGCGCTTCAGATAGGTGTATTCGGTCTCATTCCAGGCTAGGACGCGTGTGTCGAGATTGTCCAAAATGTATTCGCCGAGGCTGGTGCGCACGGTCAGGACCGCGTGGCCTTCGCCATTTGGCTGACGAACCACCGTCATCAGCAGGGCGCCGGCCGGCACGCCGAGCTGCATCAGCTTGCGCCGCTTTTCCATGGCATAGTCTTCGCAGTCGCCAACGCCATTGTCGGGATAGGACCAATATTCTTCCTGGCCCCAGGCTTCCATATCGGTGCGCGGCGCAACAGCGGTGTTGACCTCGTTGTTGATGGCGATCATTGCCTTCCACAGCGTACGGGTCAGTTCGACCGGAGCCTTGCTCGCCGTCTTTTCATTGCATTCGATCGGCGAACGCTTGCACAGCTCGTAGTGGCCGATAGGCTGCGTCGTGCGGCCATTGGTCTTCATGACGGTCGGGGCAGCAAGGGCACTGCCCAAGGTGCCAGCCTGAAGTGCTGCAGCCAGAACCAACAGCCATCCCCGACGCTTGATCATTTTGTAGTCTCCTTGTTGAGGGAGACAATGACAGGCGCGGATTTATTTCACGCAAAGTAACGCAGTAGATGTTGAGTAAAAACAAGAGAGAACTCTCGTAAACAAAGAATAGAATAAGAATAAAATTTGCAGAAAATTTGATTACAATTTTATCGATCGGGGCGACGCCGGGCTATGATTGGCCGCTGCGCGCAAGCTGTGCCGAAATGGCATTGCGGTGCTAGGCCGAAATGCATGTTCGCCTATCGGTGTGGAATGGAGCGGCTCCTGGAAAGCAAGAAGGCCGGCGTCCATGAGGAAGCCAGCCTTCATGCTTGGTATCTGGGGATGTGGGCGGTAGCCCGACCGTCAGGTGCGCGGGCGATTGAACTCTGTGTCGAGCGAGTCGGGCCGCTGGATGACGGCGAATTCGACAGCGACGCCGTCTTCGAAGTGACGCACGACCTGACCGCGCATGGTGCCGAGCGTGACCTGCACGCCGATCGCCGGCTTGACCTCGATCTCGAGGGCGGCACCAGAAAGCGACAGGTCGATGATCCGGCAGGGATATTGCCGGCCGTCGATGAGCTGCAAGACGTTGATCGGGTTGCGCGGCGCGACACGCTCGTGGCGGCGGTCCTCGGGCAGGTCGAGTTCGTGCTTATTGGCAAGCCAGGTGAGCTGGGCGGCCAGCTTGTCCTTCTTGCGTTCGGAAGCGATGACCGTCATGGCAAAGCCATCCGGCAAGGTGCGGGTGATGACGCCTTCGATGCGTCCGATGTGATCGATATAGGCGATCACCTTTTCGCCTGCGGCACCCGAGCGATCGGTGCGAAAAGCGACATTGCCGGGCGACATATCGACCACCTGGCCGGCATGCTCGGTGCGATCCTCAAGCATGAAACGGCCGTAGATCTTCACCCGGACGCGCTGGAAGTTGCGCCGTTCCGCCCGTGACGGCGCGTAGTCAATCGCCGCTGGCCTCATGGTACCCTCATATCTGTCAACTCCCAACGAACCGCATCGGGGAGCTATTGCGGAAAAATACCGCCAGAGAGGTTAATAAAACGCGTAGGCGCTGCCCTTGCGGGAGGTGTGCGGGCGCTATTCTTCGCGCCCACCTTCAAGGACGAAAAGGTGGCGAATGCGGCGTGCGCCATCGAGCGGGTTCGGGCCGCCCTCCACGGCTGAATCGCTTGGTGCGAGCGAAGGCACCGTGACGGCTGGGCGGTTCCTGAGGAACATCGGCTCAAGGTCTGGGTCGACGACACGCACGCTGTCGATCGTTGCGTCGGTGAGCGGGTCGGAACCGAGCCAGAACGGCCGGTCGACACTCGACAGCACGCCCAGGCTGCGCGGGTTTTCGATGCCGCCGTCGAGCGGCAGGAGCAGCATTTCGAAGGTTGTTGCCCGCAGGCTCGCGGTGAAGCCCTCGAAATTGATGACGACCACCGACTTCTGCTGGAACACGCCATAGGCGAGGCGGGCCATCAGCCGCTGGTCCTTCTGGCGCCACAGCGAGGGAAACGAAAACCCCTTGAGCTCGCGGCCGAAGGTAGCGCACAGCCGGGTGCCGGCGAGGCGGAAGACCGCTTCGCCACGGGTGTCGCGCTCGAGTATGAAAGTGTCAGCAAGCAGCGCCTTGATATCGGCCGGCTCGACTTCCGTGCGTTTGGGCGCGGGTCGGCCGTCGCGAAGGCGGTTCCAGTATTGGAACAGTGCCAGCGATCCTTTCTGTTTCATATTGCTCCGCTCCGAGCGCTTCTGTGCCTGATGTCCCATCGTTGGACAGAATCGCTTCAATCTTGAGGACTACATGAGGCGCGGAGCAGGACGCGTGCCAGTCTCAGTAACAGTTGTTAACGGGTCGGGGACGTTAAGGTTAACAAAGGGTTTACGTTGCCGCCGGAAAAGATCCATGGCACGTTCAAGTCACTCCAGAAGTGGCCGCTCAGGCGGCCGGCAGCACTTCAGTCAGAGTTTTTTGGGGAACGGGCAGGGGGGCTCGACCAGCCGTCCAGGGGAAACCCTGGACGGCTTTCTTTTTTGCGCTTTCAGCCGGGCTGTTCTAGATGGGGGCCGGGCGTCATCCGCCCGCGACAACCGGATCAGAAGCGCATGAGCGAACCAGCAAGCCCGAGCGAAAATGCTGAAATCGTCGAGAACGAGCCGCAGCGGCGCGAGCCGATGTTCAACCTGCCGCCCATTGTCATCGCGATTATCGGCGCATGTGTCGTCGTCCATTTGATGCGCGAATACGTTCTCAGCCCCGACCAGGATTTTGCGCTGCTCCTTCGTGCCGCCTTCATCCCCATTCGCTATTCCGGGCAGTACGATCTCGACATCTGGGCCTTCACAAGCCCGCTGACCTACGCCTTCCTGCATGGCGGCTTCGCCCATCTGTTCATCAACATGGTATGGCTCGCCGCCTTCGGCTCGCCGCTGGCCAACCGGCTGGGCGTGCTGCGCTTCTCGCTGTTTTTCGCGGTCACTTCGCTTGCGGCGGTAGCGCTGCATTATGTGCTGCATTCAATGGACCAGGCCCCGCTGGTCGGCGCGTCGGGCGCGATTTCGGGCATGATGGGTGCTGCCGCGCGCTTCAGCTTCCAGATCGACCGCTCGCAAGGCAAGCCTGCCTTCGCCGGCGCGCCGCTGCCGATCCGCGACGTCTTCCGCTCGCGCACGGCGATGACTTTCCTTGGTGTGTGGATGATCATCAACCTGGTGACCGGAGTGGTCGGATTTACCCCTGGCGTTGAAAACCAGATCGCCTGGGAGGCCCATATCGGTGGTTTCCTGGCCGGCTTTTTGGGCATCAGGTTCTTCGACCGCAGGAACGAATACGCCTGAGCGCGTTTTACTTGAAAAGCTGCCTAATGCAGCGCACGATGCATTTGGCCCGAGGGCCATACGGAGTGAATTGACTGACCGATAGCAGCAGGAGAACCCGATGACAGTGAAGGCAATTCTTGAGAAGAAGGGCCACGACGTTTTTACCATTGGGCCCAATGTGCAGCTGTCGGAAGCGGTTCGGATTCTTGCCGAACACCGCATCGGTGCCCTCGTCGTCACCAATGGCGACCGCAAGATCGTGGGCATCCTGTCTGAACGCGACGTTGTTCGCATCATCGGCAAGGACGGTGGTGCCGCGCTCGAAAAGACGGTGCGCGAGGTGATGACCCCCAAGGTCAAGATCTGCAACGAAAACCACACGGTCAACCAGGTCATGGAGATCATGACCAACGGCCGCTTCCGCCATCTGCCTGTCGAGCGCGACGGCTATCTCTATGGGATCGTGTCGATCGGCGACGTCGTCAAGCGCCGCATCGAGGATGTCGAGCGCGAGGCCGAGGAGATCAAGGCCTATATCGCGACGGCTTGAGGCCGTTAGCTAAGCGCCGGATCCGCTTACGCGGATCCGGCATGATCTGCATCATCTGTTGTCGAGTTCGGGACGGACAAGTTTCAGTCCTACCCTGGTAATGCGGTAGGGGCCGCCTTGCGACGAGGCGACTGCCTTCCTTCGCCGTAGCTTCCTGAAAAGTTCGAGATCGAAATCCGTATATTGCCAGCCCTCGCGGGTGAGGCAGATCACGGCTTCGATCTTGTTGCTGTCGTCTTTTTCGATTTCGATCCGCCCGCCCTGGGCGAGCAGGTGCAGGATGCGCTGCTCTATGCGCGATATGTTCATTGGTTGATGAGTCCTGGAAAACCAGGCCGAACAGCCTACTGACTGAACAGCCAAAACAAAAAGCCGCAGCCACGATTGCTCGCAGCACGGTGGTTTCTGGTTTTCATGCCCCGCCTTCAGGAGAAGGTCGGGGCTTTAGCGGGACTCAAACGAGTTGAACATCCAAACTCCATCGGGATGGGACCGATATAGGATAGTCTGTTCGAAAGTGCCAGAGATCGCGGCTTGAGCGCGCATTTCCAACGCGACGGTTGCAACAAGGCAACGATTGATCTAGCGAAACGGTACGATTTGTCGTTCGCCAGAAGGCGACAAAACAGACACGGACGTATTCGGATTACCATGACCCTGATCGACACCCGCACGCCCGACGCCAAGCGCTTCATCCCCGGTGCCACCGGTGACTGGGAAGTCATCATCGGCCTCGAGGTTCATGCCCAGGTGACGTCGGAAGCAAAGCTGTTCTCCGGCGCCTCGACCGCCTTCGGCGCCGAGCCCAATGCCAATGTCAGTCTTGTCGACGCGGCGATGCCCGGCATGCTGCCCGTCATCAACGAGGAATGCGTCAAGCAGGCGATCCGCACCGGCCTCGGCCTCAAGGCGCAGATCAACCACAAGTCTGTCTTTGACCGGAAAAACTATTTCTATCCCGACCTGCCGCAGGGCTACCAGATTTCGCAGTTCAAGCAGCCGATCGTCGGCGAGGGCAAGATCACCATTTCGGTCGGTCCCGACCGCAAGGGCGAGTTCGAGGACATCGAAGTCGGCATCGAGCGCCTGCATCTCGAACAGGACGCCGGCAAGTCGATTCACGATCAGCATCCGACAATGTCTTATGTCGACCTCAACCGCTCGGGCGTGGCGCTGATGGAGATCGTCTCCAAGCCCGACATGCGCTCGTCGGACGAGGCCAAGGCCTATGTCACCAAGCTGCGCACCATCGTGCGTTATCTCGGTACTTGCGACGGCAACATGGACGAGGGCTCGATGCGCGCCGACGTCAATGTGTCCGTGCGCCGTCCGGGCGGCGAATTCGGCACGCGCTGCGAGATCAAGAACGTCAACTCGATCCGCTTCGTTGGCCAGGCCATCGAATATGAGGCGCGGCGCCAGATCGCCATCATCGAAGATGGTGGCAAGATCGATCAGGAGACCCGCCTGTTCGATCCCAGCAAGGGCGAGACGCGCGCGATGCGTTCCAAGGAAGAAGCGCACGACTACCGCTACTTCCCCGATCCGGACCTTCTGCCGCTTGAATTCGACCAGGCCTATGTCGATGCGCTAGCCAAGGACCTGCCGGAACTACCAGACGACAAGAAGGCGCGGCTGGTCAACAGCCTCGGCCTGTCCGTCTACGACGCCTCGATCCTGGTCTCGGAAAAGGCGATCGCCGACTATTTCGAGAAAGTGGCCGCTGGCCGCGACGGCAAGCTTGCCGCCAACTGGGTCATCAACGACCTGCTCGGCGCCTTGAACAAGGCTGGCAAGGACATTGAAAACGCTCCAGTAACGCCCGATCAGCTGGGGGCCGTGATCGACCTGATCAAGGAAGGCACGATTTCCGGCAAGATCGCAAAGGACCTGTTCGAGATCATCTGGAATGAGGGTGGCGACCCGCGTGAGCTGGTCGAAAGCCGTGGCATGAAGCAGGTGACCGACACCGGCGCCATCGAAAAGGCGGTCGACGATGTCATCGCCGCCAACCCCGACAAAGCCGAACAGGCCCGCGCCAAGCCGACAATGGCCGGCTGGTTCGTCGGCCAGGTGATGAAGATGACGGGTGGCAAGGCCAATCCGCAGGCCGTCAACGACCTGGTCAAGGCCAAGATCGGCATCGAGGAATAAAGCGGTGTTTGTCCGCACGGCGAGCGAACGCGACCTTGAGAACATCAAGGCGCTGCTCGCCGAAACGTGGCACGCGACCTACGATGCCATCTACGGCATCGAGCGGGTCAACCAGATCACCACCGAATGGCACTCGCTTGCCGCGCTCAAGGCGCGGCTGACGAGGCCGAATTCCGAGTTCCTGGTCGCCGATGACGGCAAGAAGATCGCAGGCATGGCCTTTGCCGCGGCGACCAGCGGTTCCAAGATCGTCGTGCTCTACCAGCTTTATGTACGCCCAGAATATCAGCGCGCCGGCATCGGCCGCATGTTGCTCGATGAGATCGAGCAGAGCTTTCCCGAAGCGCATTCGATTCGCCTTGAAGTCGAAGAGGCGAACGTTCAGGCGCTGGGCTTTTATCTCGCCAACGGCTTTGTGAAGTCGGGGGGCGATCCAGACCCCGAGATCGCGGAAACGGGGGTCTTGTCGCTGGTGCTGGAAAAACCCCTGAGCTGAAGCGGCGGCCTAGCTGGCAGCGACCTCGACATTGTCGATCAGGCGTGTCTTGCCGAGACGGGCAGCGACCAGCACGCGGCCATCATGGTCTTTCTGCCACGGCGCAAGCGTGAGGCTTTCGCGCACTTCGACGTAGTCGACGGAATTGAAACCGGAATCGAGAATCGCCTGACTAGCGGCTGCCATTGTCGCTTCTTCGTTTGCGCCCGATTGGAGCGACGAAGCAGCCTTGCGCAGCACCTTGTTGAGCTGTTGCGCGACAGTGAGTTCGGTGGGGCTGAGATAGGCGTTGCGCGATGACATGGCGAGGCCTTCGGCATCGCGGATCGTCGGCGAGCCCAGAACTTCAACCGGCAGGTCGAGATCGCGGCACAGCTTCTTGACCACGCAGAGCTGCTGGTAGTCCTTCTCGCCAAAGACGGCGAGGTCGGGCGTTACCTGGATGAAGAGCTTGGCAACGACGGTGGCGACACCGTCGAAGAAAGCAGGTCGGAAGGCGGTTTCGAGACCTGCGGATGGGCCGCCCACCGCAATCGCGGTGGCAAAGCCTTGTGGATAGACCTCGTCGACACCGGGCGTGAAGGCGAGATGGACACCGGCTTCATTGAGGCGCGCGAGATCCTGCGCCAGCTGGCGGGGATATTTGTCGAGGTCTTCGGTCGGCGCGAACTGGCGCGGATTGACGAAGATCGAAACGACGCAGCGGTCGGCGCGCTCAAGGGCAGCACGCATCAGCGAGATATGCCCGTCATGCAAGGCGCCCATGGTTGGGACCAGCGCGACCTTGAGGCCTTCGGCTCGCCATGCCTGCACTTGCACGCGCAGGGCAGCGATGGTTTCGACGACAGCGGTCATGCCTTGTCCTTGCTCAGGGAAAACAGGTGCTCGGGGCCGGGGAAAGCGCGGCTGCGAACGTCACGCGCGTATTCCGCTGCGGCTTTGGACATAGTGTCGCGCAAAAGGGCATATTCCTTGACGAATTTCGGCACGCGGTCGACGGTCAGTCCGATGGCGTCGTCGATGACCAGGATCTGCCCGTCGCAGGCAGCGCTGGCGCCGATGCCGACGGTAGGAATGGCTATGCGCCGGGTGATTTCAGCGGCCACCGGCTCGACAGTGCCTTCGATGACGACGGAAAACGCGCCAGCTGCTTCCACAGCCTTGGCGTCGGCATAAAGCGCTTGGGCATTGGCCTCGGAACGGCCTTTGATCTTGTAGCCGCCCTCTTTTTCGACCGACTGCGGCAAAAGCCCGATATGGCCCATGACCGGGATGCCTGATGCAACGATGGCGGCGATTTGGGCGGCGATGGCGACGCCGCCTTCGAGCTTGACCGCGTCGCAGCCGGTTTCACGCATGATGCGCTTGGCGCAGGCCACGGCGTTTTCGACCGTGTCCTCGTAGCCGCCGGCAGGCATGTCGACGACGACGCAGGCGCGGACAGAGCCGCGCATCACGGCCTGGCCATGCGCGATCATCATGTCTATCGTCGCGCCGAGCGTCGTCGCATGGCCATGCAACACCATCGCGACGCTGTCGCCGACAAGCAGAAGGTCGACATGTGGGTCGAGCAGCCGGGCAATGGGGTAGGTGTAGGCGGTGAGGCAGACGATGGGCTCGCCGCCCTTGCGGGCCAACAGCTCGGCGGGCGTGATGCGGCCGGCAGGCGCGTCAGAAGCCATGTCGTTTCCTCCCATGCCCGGTTCCAGCCTAGCAAGCCAGTCCGAGAGCCCGAATTGGGCCAGAATCCATTACGGACCGGCTAGAGATTTTGCAAGTGCGAGATGAAGACGTGAGCAGTTGCGAGATGGCATCGTCCATCAGGACGAGCGGCGCGCTGTTTCCTCTTGCGCGAGCCGGCGGATGTAGACGGCGAATTCGGGGTCTTCGCCCGGCAGCAACTGGGGCAGGGCATCGCGAAAATCCGCGCGCCGGCACCATTCGCGCATGAAATCCTCCCACGACGCCCAGCGGCGCTTTCTCCGCTCGGGCATGTCTGCTTCGTAGATGACGAGATAGGCGCGCTCGAACAGCGAGATGAGGATAGCGAACATGGCGAGCAGCCGGTCTTTCTGCTCGGCGGTCAGACCTTCCGTGGCCGTATGCGATTGCAGATAGAGGTCGGAATGCTCGAGCGTCAGCGTCAAAAAGTTGGTGTAGCCGTCTGACAGCATCTGGTAGATCTCTTCCTCCTCGTTGACGCGCGCCTTGCGCTGCTCGTAGACGAAGATGAAGATCGCGAGCGGCAGGCCGAAGATCGTCACCAGCATGCTCAGCATTTCGAGGACTTGCATGAAGGGCATCGGCTATGCGGCCATGGTTCGCGCGCGTCCACGTTGCGAGCTTGGACCAAGCTCTCGGCAAAGGAATGTTATCAACGCAGCCTCAGAGCTGTCCGCCTTGATTGCGTCGCGCAATCTTGAGCGCAAGCAGAACCAGGCCCACCGCGAGGACTACAATCCCCAAGAAGATCAGCCAGTTCGATCCGGACCTGTAGCCCTCAGCGGCCATCAGGAAACCGAGGATGATAGCGATCAGACCGGTGAGTTTGTTCATCAGAGGGTGAACTCTTTCCCCGCTTATGGCCATTTCGAACCTCCGCGTGCGTGATAGATCTACCGCCTGACCCACAGAGTATAGTGCTGGCCAGTGCGCGTCGAGTTGCCTCGCCAGTTGGAAGCATCCTGCGCAAGCTGTCACTGATGCCTGCCAATCGTCGCAGACCCCAAGATTGGGCGTCTAAAGCCTTGCCTTCGGAACGGCCTGACGCCATAAGCAGGAGACTTTCGACGCGCCTGCCGCGAGGATCCGATGAAGAAATTCCTTGTTCAATTTTTCACCTGGTGGAACGRCCAGACGCTTGGCACCCGCTTTCACACCTGGCGCAAAGGCACCAAGGTGGGCCAGGATGAGTTCGGCAACGTCTATTACGAAGGCGGCAAGGACTCCGAGGGCCGCACGCGTCGCTGGGTGATCTACAATGGCGTGTCCGAAGCCTCGATGATTCCGCCCGGCTGGCACGGCTGGATGCACCATCGCGTCGATGTAGCGCCCCCGAGCGACAACTACATTCCGCGCGACTGGCAGAAGCCGCATCAGCCTAACTTGACCGGCACCGGCGGCGCTTACCGTCCGAAGGGCTCGGTGCTGGGCAATACGCATCGTCCACAGGTGACCGGAGACTACGACGCCTGGACGCCCGGCGCATAAGACAGCACATCGGCGCGGACATTTGTCGCCACAATTGGCGGCTAACTCCTTGCCCATTGGCGCCAGGCGATTAGCCTTGGCGCGTGGGAATCAGCGAGTGCAAAACACTCCGGGCGCAACGGCGGTAACGACTCAATGACATTTCTTGGCCGGGTTCCGTCGAACGGACGATCGAAGGCGAAAGCTCTGCTTGCCACGGTTGCGCTGTGCGCAGGGCTTGGCCAGGCGATGGCCCAGGACAGTATTCAGCGCCTGCCGCTCGATCAACAGGTCGAGCAGGGCAACGATCTGCCGGCGATCGATGTTCAGCCGATACCTGGCGAGACCCAGCCGGCCCCAAGCGAAGCACAACCAGCGCCACAGGCAGCACCTAAACCCCAGCGCATCAAGAATCCGATCGCCGAGTTCGCCGGCATCGACAAGATCACCGGCCGTATCATCACCTTCGATGTCTATGTCGACGAAACGGTGCAGTTCGGCGCGCTGCAGGTGACGCCGCGCGTCTGTTACTCGAGGCCGGAAAACGAGGAGCCCAAGACGGATTCCTTCGTTGAAGTTGACGAGATCACGCTCGACCGCAAGATCAGGCGCATCTTCACCGGCTGGATGTTTGCCGAAAGCCCGGGCCTCAACGCCGTCGAGCACGCCGTCTATGACGTCTGGCTGAAGGCCTGCAAGCAGAAGTCGGACATTCCGGCGCCGGAAGCTGCCAAAACCAACTGATATCGGCAGGTGCAACTGACGTACTGCTGGCCGCGTCTATCGTCGGCTAGGACGCGTCATGGCAGCTGAAGCGGTGACCACTTGTGGTCGGCTTTCGGTTGGCGTCGATACCCAGGCATTTGCGGCCCGGCCGAGGCCATATTGGTAGAGCCTCCGCATGTCTTCGGTTTCGAATTCCTCGGTGCCGCTGTCAGCCACGTTGACCGGTATCGCGGCGAGGTGGAAGCCGATGCCGTTGCGGCGGGCGAACGCGTAGGTCGCCTGCAACGTAGCGCGTGAGTTGGTCTGGATGAGCGTCGAGACGGAACGCCCGGCGATGTCTTTTGTCTGGTTTGGGACCACCTCGAAGGATGGGTGCAGTTTCCCGTTCATCAGCACGTACAGATCGGCCGAGCCTTTCAGTGGCAGGCGCGGGTTCCGGAACAGTATGTCGTCCGGCAGGATGAACACGTTGGACACGACACCGCCGTCCACATGCATTTCCTGGAAGCGATGGCCGCCGCTTTCGGCTGGGATGAATGTTGGCGTGAATATGCCGGGGATACTGGCCGAGGCGGCCATGACCGTGCGGAAAAGCTCGTTGGCGCCGGGAGCGCCGCTCGCCGCGATCGCGCCCATGTTCCAGATGACGGGGCGCTGGGCATCGAGGTTCGTGGTCAGTATGAGCAGGCGTCGTCCCTTTCGGTGTTCACGCGCGACAGCGGCGATCACCTCCGGCGTGACGAATTTCTGGGCGAGCGTCTGCATGCGGCCGCTGTCAAACAGGCCGGAGCCGAAGATCGCATTGATGGGATCGGGCGAGTCGACCAGCGTGATCCCGTACCCACCGGTATACATTTCCTTCAAGGTGTCGTCATAGGCGGGACCAAGGAAGGCGAATGGTGCGATAAGCGCACCGGTGCTGACGCCCGACACGACGGTAAACTCAGGCCGTGTGCCCGTTTGTGTCCAACCTTCAGCAATCCGGCTCCGAACGCCCCATCACCACCGCCGCCGGAAAGCGCAAGGTAGGAGAGGTGCTTGTGCGGCTGTTGGGAGATGTATGCCGCCTCACGCCCGGCCGATTCCGAATCGGCCCAGATACGCACATTGGACAAGCCTGAGACAGTTGCATCTGTTTGCTCATCGGCCGTGAACGAATCTCGGGGCAGGCCACTACATGCTGCAAGAGCAGTGGCGAGGAGTGCTGACAGTATGAGGCCATTGACCCCTTGCGCAATTGCCATTTCGCCTACCTGCACAGCCGCGATATTGCATAGTGTTGTATTGTCGCGGCTGTTGTCAAACCGCAGGCGGCGCGTTTGCGGTCCGAAACCGGGGCGCTGCCAAGGCCCAGATTGTCGTATTCCCAAATCTGCCGGGGCCCGTCCCGGCCCTTTCGGAACCGCTTCCGATCCCTGGCGTTTGTCGTTGTGAGCAACGCGAGCGGAGGATGCTGCGGTGACCGTCAATCGTGACGAACTTCTCGAACTCGAACGGGAATTCTGGACCGGCAATCAGGAGTTCTTTGCCGAAAACGCCGACAGGGAATGCCTTGTCGCCTTTCCCGACATGGCCGGCGTGATGAGCAACGCAGAGATTGCCGCGACCGCCACCAAGCCGAACCGCTGGCGCAATCTGGAGATGAAGCTGCAAGGCATAGTCGAGCCGGGCAGCGACATTGTCATCCTGACCTATGAAGCCAATGCGATCCGCGACAATGGCGAGCCTTATTCAGCACTCGTCAGTTCAGGCTACGTGCACCGCTTGCAGGGCTGGAAGTTGATGTTCCACGCGCATACGCCGACCAAGCCCGAAGCCGGCAAGGCCAGGAACTAGCGTCGCCTTCAAGGTGAGAACGTGGCTTCGCCGACAAGTGCCTTGGCCAGCATCTTTTCGTATTTGTCGCGCGGCACGTCGACCGCACCGAAGCGTTTCAAATGGTCGGTGGTGAACTGCGTATCAAGCAGCAGGAAACCTCGCTGCTTGAGCCGCTCGACCAGATGGACGAGGCAAACCTTCGAGGCGTCGGTCTCGCGCGAAAACATGCTTTCGCCGAAGAAGGAACGGCCCAACGACACGCCATAGAGCCCCCCGACCAGCACTCCGTCGCGCCATGCCTCGACCGAATGGGCGTTTCCGATGCGGTGGAGGTGGGCGTAGGCCTCTCTGATCGGCGCGTTGATCCAGGTCGACAGGCGCCCCGCGCGCCGCTCGGCGCAAGCATCGATAACGGCTTCGAAGTTGCTGTCGAAGCGGATCTCGAACTGGCCCTGCCGTATCTTCTTGGCAAGGCTGTGCGGCACATGGAAGGTTTCAAAGGGGATGATGCCGCGCGTTTCGGGTCGGACCCAGAAGACCTCCGGATCCGACGCACTCTCGGCCATGGGAAAGACGCCCGACGCATAGGCCTTCAGCAGAAGGTCCGTGGGTATGCTGTAGCCGGGCGCATAAGGACGGGTCATGCGACCCCCAGTCTACTCGCCTTTCGCGAGATGTTTTTCCAGCCAATGAATATCGTAGTCGCCATTTGCAATGTCGGGGTTGCCGACGAGTTCACGAAACAGCGGCAACGTCGTCTTGATACCATCTACCACAAATTCGTCGAGTGCGCGGCGCAGACGCATCATGCATTCGACGCGGTTGCGACCATGCACGATCAGCTTGCCGATCAGGCTGTCGTAGTAAGGTGGGATCTTGTAGCCGGAATAAACGCCCGAATCGACGCGGATGCCCAGGCCGCCAGGCGTGTGGAAATGCGTGATCGTGCCGGGCGATGGCACGAACGTGCGCGGATCCTCGGCGTTGATGCGGCATTCGATGGCATGGCCATGGAAGCGGATGTCGTCCTGCGTGACCGACAGGCCGCCACCGGAGGCGACGCGGATCTGCTCGTGCACGAGATCGATGCCGGTGATCGCTTCGGTGATCGTGTGCTCCACCTGAAGGCGGGTGTTCATCTCGATGAAGTAGAACTCGCCGTTCTCGTAGAGGAACTCGATGGTGCCGGCGCCCGAATAGCCGAGATCGGCCACTGCCTTGGCGCAGATATTGCCGATGCGCGAGCGTTCTTCCGCGTTGAGGGCGGGTGAATTGGCTTCTTCCCAGACTTTCTGGTGGCGGCGCTGCAGCGAGCAGTCGCGTTCGCCGAGATGGACGCCCTTGCCAGCACCGTCGCCGAAGATCTGGACTTCGATATGCCGCGGCTTCTGCAGGTACTTCTCGATATAGACTGCGTCGTCGCCGAAGGCCGCACCGGCTTCGGTACGTGCCGTCTGCAGTGCCACTTCAAGATCAGCCTCGGTGAGCGCAACCTTCATGCCGCGGCCACCGCCGCCGGCGGACGCCTTGATGATGACCGGATAGCCGATCTCGGCGGCAACGCGCTTGGCTTCCTTCTCGTCGCTGACAGCGCCTTCCGAGCCCGGAACGACCGGGATGCCCAGGCGCTTTGCGGTGCGCTTGGCTTCGATCTTGTCGCCCATGATGCGGATATGGTCGCCCGAGGGACCAATGAAGGTGATGTTGTGGGCGGCCAGGATGTCGGCGAACTTGGCGTTCTCCGACAGGAAGCCGTAGCCGGGGTGGACAGCGTCCGCGCCGGTGATCTCGCAGGCCGCGACGATCTGGTGGATGTTGAGATAGCTGTCGCGTGACGGCGGCGGGCCAATGCAGACGCTTTCGTCCGCAAGGCGCACATGCATGGCGTCGGCGTCGGCGGTGGAGTGCACGGCAACCGTCTGGATGCCGAGCTCCTTGGCCGCGCGCAGCACTCTGAGGGCGATCTCGCCGCGATTGGCGATGAGGATTTTCTGAAACATGCGCGCAGCCTTCCGGCTCATTCGACGACGACGAGCGGCATGCCGTATTCGACAGGCTGCGCGTCTTCGATCAGGATCGCTGTAACCGTGCCTGAGCGCGGCGCGGGAATCTGGTTCATCGTCTTCATGGCTTCGATGATCAGCAGCGTCTGACCTTCCTTGACCACCGAGCCAACCTCGATGAACGGCTTGGCGTCGGGCGACGGCGCGAGGTAGACGGTGCCCACCATCGGCGAGGGCACGGCGTTCTTGGAGATGTCGACGACGGCAGGGGCGGCGACTGCTGCGACCGGCGTCGAATTCACTGCCGCGGGTGCTGCCATCATTGGTGCTGCGACCGCATGAACGGCCTGCGTCTGGCGCGAGACGCGCACCTTGAGGTCGCCCAATTCGACTTCGATCTCGGTCAGGTTGGTGTCGTTCAGGATTCCTGCGAGGTCGCGGACGAGCTGCTGGTCAACACCGTCGGTCTTCTTCGTCGCCATGTTCAAGCCTTTTCTCTTCCTGTTTCCGGTCAGAGCCGGGCGGCCAGCGCCTGAAGCGCCAGCGTATATCCGAGCGGCCCGAAGCCGCAGATCATGCCCACCGCCACCGGCGCCACCATCGATTTGTGGCGGAACGGCTCGCGGGCGTGGATGTTGGAAAGGTGCACCTCGGCGATCGGCAATGGCGAGACGGCACGAATGGCGTCCTGCAGCGCGATCGAGGTGTGGGTATAGGCGCCTGCATTCAAGATGATGCCGGCAGCTTTTTCGCCAGCCTCGTGAATCCAGTCGACCAGATCGCCCTCATGGTTCGATTGGCGGAAGTCGACCGCCAGCCCCAGCGAAGCGGCTGCCGCCTGGCAGTCGGCCTCGATGTCGGCCAAGGTCTTGCCGCCATAAATGCCGGGCTCGCGTTTGCCCAGCATATTAAGGTTCGGACCGTTGAGGACGAAAATCGTTTTCAATGTACAGACCCTTCCACCCGCCAGATCCTCTCTGGCGCGGCGGACCCTCTATAATCGGCATAAGCCGTCGCGAAAAGAGCGCAAGCGACTTCTTGCGCTGTCCACAACGGCTCGCGCTGAACAAACCCGTTCAGCAGGTGGAATCGGCCTGGCAGGCCTTTGCGGCGGCAATCTTCTCGGCGAGCACGTCTTGGCCGAGCGCACCGAAGATGACTTCGTTGCCCACGACATAGGACGGCGTACCGCTGATCTGCAGTTTGTTGGCAAGCTCGTAGGTGCGATTGAAGGCCTCGCCGATCGCCGGATCGTTCATCGCTTCGCGCAGTTTGGCTTCGTTTGCGCCCAGTTCGATGGCGATCTTGACGGCGTTGTCTTCGCCGGCGCGGCCTTCGCCGCCGAGCAGCTTGTCATGGAATTCGCCGTACTTCTCCGGCATCAGCTTGCGGAAGGCCATGGAAACGACATGGGCCTTCTGCGAATCCGGACCGAGGATCGGGAATTCCTTGAGCACGAAGCGCAAGTCCGGGTTGGCCTTGGTCAGGGCAGTCATGTCGGCCTGAGCGCGTTTGCAGTAGCCGCAATTGTAGTCGTAGAACTCGACGATGGTGGTCTTGCCGTTGGGATTGCCGGCGATCCCGTCGAAGGCCGAGTTGAAGATCTCGTCCTTGCTCTGCTTGATCACCTCGACATGGGCGACGCGCTGCTCTTCCTTCTGCTTGGCTTCGAGTGCACCTTGCATTTCGAGCAGCAGTTCGGGGTTGTCGAGCAGGTATTCGCGTACGATGGTTTCGACCTGCTTCTTGTCGAGGTTGCCTGCGGCAGCGACTGCAGCCGGCTGGGCAGTTTCGGCATGTGCCGTGCCGGGAGTGCCTGATATGTAGCCGGCAGCCAGCATGGCAAAGGCGACAGCGATGCCTGTTGTGCCGAGAAGAATTGCTTTTTTCATGGTCCTAGTCTCCAGCCCTCTTGGCTATGTCGCCTGCTGCCGTGCGAAGGTTCACTTCTTCTTGCCCGGCTGCTTGTAGTTGATGATGTCCTGAGCGCGCACCCAGCCAGGCGAACCGCGCTGGAGCTTCATCTGCGCGCGCATCGCAAAGATTGTGGCGTCTTGATAGGCGCCGCTGTAATAATGCCCGTCCGCAGTGGCCAGATCGGCATCCGCGACGTCGCCGAGCATGCCATAGGCCTGTGCCAGATAGCGGTAGCCGGCGGCGTTTTCGCGGTCGCGGTCGAGGCCCTTGCGAACCTCGGTCACAGCCTTCTTCAGCGCGTCGGGCGTGCCTATGGCGAGATATGCCTGGCCGAGCGCGATCGGCAGGATGCCCGAATTGGCCGGATCGAGCCGCACCGCGGCGGCATAGGCTTCTGCTGCCGCTGCCGGCTTGTTCGACTTCATCAAGATGTCGCCGCGCAATTCTTGGAAATAGGCGTTCTTGGGTTGCGACTTGATCAGCGCGTCGGTCTTGGAAAGTGCCGAGCGCAAATCGCCGAACAGATAGGTTGCCTGCGCATCGCCATAGCGGCTGGCAAGCCCACCCGGATCCTTGCGCAACAGGCGAGAGGCGGCGGCCTGGCCTTGTGTGTAGACGGCGATCTTCACCCGCGCCATGTCGTGGCGCAGCTGCAGGGCTTCCGGATCGGTCTTGTTGAAATAGGGGCTGGCATGCGCCAGCGTTTCGAGATTGGCGATGCGATCGCGCGGCATCGGGTGGCTGACCTGATAGGGGTCGATCCGTGCGCCAGATAGCGACAGCGCGGTCTGGAAGCGCTGGAACGTCTTCAGCATACCTTGCGCCGACTGGCCGGTGGCATTGAGATAGGTGATCGCCGAGCGGTCGGCGGTGGCTTCTTCCGAGCGCTGGTAGCCAAGCAGGCTGCGTCGGGCCATTTCGGAACCGCCTGCAATAACGCCAGCGCCCGCGGCGCCCATGCCTTTGGTGTCGGTCGCAGCACCTGCAACCATGGCACCCGCGCCAAGCAGGGCCGCAACGATCGCCATGGTCTGGGCGCGTGCCAGCTGGTCGCGCAACCGTTCCTGGTGCCCGCCGGCGATGTGGCCGGCTTCGTGCGCGAGAACGCCGATGACTTCGTTCGGCGTCTCCGATGTCATCAGAGTGCCGGTGTTGATGAAAATGCGCCGGCCGGCGACGAAAGCGTTGAAAGCCGGGTCGTTGACGAGCACGATGTTGATGTTCGAGTTGGCGAGACCCGCCGCCTTGAGGATCGGTCGCGCGTAATCGCGCACCAAGGCCTCGATTTCGGCATCGCGGACGATCGGCACGCCCTGCGCATGCGCCGTGCCCGTCGATCCGAGCGCAAGCCCGGCCGACAGCGCAAGCGCGGTGACCGCGCGCGTTGATCTTGCGATGAAACGCGAAAGGTTATTGAAGCTCTGCATAGCGGGAAACACTCGTAAACGAGCCGTCGGGCTGTGAAAAGACAGGCTGAGAAATCTCATCAACTTGTGATCCCCATATCAATCAGGCATTTGTGCGGCGCATTGCCTTATGTACGGCAAGGAAGAGTGAACGAACATGGCGGTAGCGATTTCACGGCGCGGCGAAGTTGAGCCGTTCCATGCGATGGACATTCTGGCTGAAGCCAACAGGCTCAAGGCTTTGGGAACGCCTGTCATTTCAATGGCGGTCGGTCAGCCGTCCGATCCTGCACCGCAACGGGTACGTGACGCGGCGGCTGCGGCACTCAAGGTCGGGCGCATCGGCTACACCGACTCGCTCGGGCTCACCGATCTGCGCAAGGCGATTTCGGCCCATTATGCCGAACATTACCGCATCGACGTGCCGGTTTCGCGAATCGCTGTCACCACGGGCTCGTCGGCGGCCTTCAATCTTGCATTCCTCGCCATGTTCGATGCTGGTGACCGGGTGGCGATCGCTGCGCCAGGCTATCCCGCCTACCGCAACATCATGGGCGCGCTCGGCCTCGACGTCGTCGAGATCGAACTCGATGGCTCGGCCTATCTTCATGCCGAGCACCTGCGTGAAGCGCATCGCCAAAAGCCGCTCAAGGGCGTGCTGTTTGCGAGCCCGGCCAATCCGACCGGTGCGGTGGTGCCTGCAGGCGATCTCAAGGCGCTGATTGATACGGCAAGGGAACTGGGAATCGCGGTGATTTCCGACGAAATCTACCACCGACTGGCTTATGGCGCGCCTGACGTTACGGCACTCGCCTATGATGACGATGTCACGGTCATCAATTCATTCTCCAAATATTACTGCATGACCGGCTGGCGCATTGGCTGGATGGTGCTGCCCGAGCGTCTGGTCAGGCCGGTCGAGCGCATCGCGCAATCGCTCTATATCTCGGCACCCGAGCTTTCGCAGGTCGCCGCCATCGCGGCGTTCAACGTCACCGACGAACTCGAGGCCATCAAGGCGCGCTACGCCTGGAACCGCGAACTTCTGGCCAAGCGTCTGCCTGAGCTGGGCTTCAGCTTTGCAGCCCCCATGGACGGTGCGTTCTACGCCTTCTGCGATGTGTCGCGCCTCACCAACGACAGCATGGAGTTCGCCAGCCGCATGCTGGCCGAAGCACATGTCGCGGCAACGCCCGGCAGGGACTTCGATACGCTCGCAGGCCACCGCTATATCAGGTTCTCATATGCCGGCAGCCATGACGACATGGTAGAGGCAATGGATCGCATCGAGCGCTGGCTGCGCTGACGGCTCAGGTGCAGCCGGCTTCGTCATATCGCTCTGAAGCAATGGCGAGGGCGTCGATGTCGCTCGCGCAAAGCAAAGGTTTCAGCGCCTCGAACTTGTCCGCCGGCCAATCATAGACCTTCAGCGCGAGCAGTTTGTCTGCCACGGCATCGGGGAAGCGGGTCTTGATCCGCGCGGCCGGATTGCCCGCAACGACCGTGTAGGGGGCAACGTCCTTCGTCACGATAGCTCCGGAGGCTATGATGGCGCCTTCGCCAATGGTGACGCCGGGCATGATCATGGCGCGCATGCCGATCCATGCGCCGTCGCCTATGACCGTGTCGCCCTTGCCGGCATAGGCGTCGACGATGAACTCGGGGAAGGGGTAGAGGCTGAACCAGTCAGTCCTGTGCGTGTGGTTGCCGCCGAGCAGGATCACTGCCTCCGCGCCGATGCAGACATAGTCGCCGATGTGCAACTGGTCGATCGGCCAGGCGGGTTCCCACGCCTTGAGGCTGTAGTCGTCGCCGTAGAGATAACGCACCACGCTTTGTTCGAACGAACCCGACCAGGCATCGCTGTAATAGCTATGCGTGCCGCGAATGTGGATGTTCGGGTTGCTGACGGTCTCGTGGAGATACTCCACCTTCGACCAGTGCTTGTTTGCTTGGGTTGGTTCATTCATCACGGACATTCCATTGGGTACGAATTATTCAGCCTTCGTGGCGACGACATGAAGCCAGGCGGTCGGCAGGCCGTCATAGCCGCCACCGGTTTCTTCCTGGATCTCCAGCGAGTTCCAGCGGTCGGCTCGATAGGCCTGCACTAGCCATTCGGGAGAGGGGTAGTTGTAGTACCTGCCGAAGCGATCCCGACCTTCCGCCTCGCCCGCCTTGAAACTGGCGTAGAACACCCCGCCCGGCTTGAGCGCGGCGTGCACATGACCAATGATTAACGCCAATTGCTCGCGTGGCACGTGCAGCAGGCAGGCGTTGGCCCATACGCCGGCGTAACTTTCCTTTTCGTCAATGTCTTCGAAGAGAAGCACCGTGACCGGCCGTCCGAGGCGTTTCGCGGCAACGGCGGCGATCTCGGGGGTGCCGTCAGTCGGTACAACGTCGAACCCGCTCGAAAGCATCGCTTCGCTGTCCTGTCCAGCGCCGCAGCCGAGTTCGAGCACGCGGCCATCTGCCGGCAGCCGCGCCATGAAGCTGCGGAGATGGCGCTCGCTCGCCGCTACGCCCCGTGTGGTATAGGCTTCCGCCTCGTTCGAGTAGAACTTGATCGTCTCGCTATCTTTGGCTTCGATCATGATCGCTGCTCTTTCCAAAATATGTGCAACGCCTTGATGTCGCCGGCGCAGAGCAGGGGCATGGCCTTGCCGATCTGTTCTATCGGCCAGTCCCACCAGGCAAGCTCGAGCAGCAGCGCTATGTCATCGTCGGAAAAGCGCTTGCGGATCGGCTTTGCCGGGCTGCCGCCGACGATTGTGTAGGGCTCGACATCCTTGGTCACCAGCGCGCGGCTGCCGATCATTGCGCCATGGCCAATGCGCACACCCGGCATGATCATAGCTTCAGCGCCAATCCACACGTCGTTGCCGATCACCGTGTCGCCCGCCGGCTGGTAGCCGTTGAGCGCCGGGGCGAAGGCCGGCTCTTCCTGCATGTAAAAGAATGGAAAGGTCGAGATCCATTCGTTCTGATGGCCCTGGTTGCCGGCCATCATGAAGACGGCACCGGTGCCTATGGAGCAAAAGCTGCCAACGATCAGCTTGTCGACGTCGTCCCGGTCCGGCATCAGGTAGCGGGCGCAGTCGTCGAACGAATGGCCATGATAATAGCCGGAGTAATAGCTGTAGCGCCCGACTTTGATGTTGGAGTTGGTCACCTGCTCGGACAGCAGTTTTCCGCGAAATGGGCTCTCGAAATAGTTGGTCATGATCTCAGGCTCGGTCGTTGTCCTTGCCCGCTATGACTGACGGGCATCGTTTGGTCGCATTCATTACCGTAGCAGTTGCGGAAAGTTCCAGTGCTGACCAGCCTGCTTCAGCTGCGAAAGTTAGCGGCAGCTGAAATCAAGCGCCCTTACTGGCCTTGCGCAACGCTAAGGTGGCATCCTATTTACAGGGCAAAGCCTCTGAACCGATTCTGCCCATCCGGCGCCGGAATCCCATCACGAAAAAGGGATAGTCGATGAAGAACCCCGTCGAAACATACATGAACCTCGTTCCGATGGTGGTCGAGCAGACCAACAGAGGCGAGCGTGCCTACGATATCTTCTCGCGCCTCCTCAAGGAGCGCATCATCTTCATCACCGGCCCGGTTGAAGATGGCATGGCAACGCTGGTCTGCGCCCAGCTTCTGTTCCTCGAAGCAGAGAACCCGAAAAAAGAGATCAATCTCTACATCAACTCGCCCGGCGGCGTGGTGACCTCGGGCATGGCGATCTACGACACCATGCAGTTCATCAAGCCGGCGGTTTCGACGTTGTGCATTGGCCAGGCCGCCTCGATGGGCTCGCTGCTGCTCTGCGCTGGCGAAAAGGATATGCGTTTTGCCACGCCGAATGCCCGCATCATGGTGCACCAGCCTTCGGGTGGCTTCCAGGGCCAGGCCTCGGATATCGAGCGCCACGCCCAGGACATCGTCAAGCTCAAGCGCCGTCTCAACGAGATCTATGTCAAGCACACCGGCAAGGACTACGAGCTCATTGAAAAGACGCTCGACCGCGACCATTTCATGACTGCGGACGAGGCGCGCGACTTTGGTTTGATCGATAAGGTCATCGCAAGCCGCGACCCGGTTGAGGGTGCTACCGCTTCGTGATTGGACGCTTCGACCTGCCGACAGGGGTCACATCTCGCTTTTTTGAGGTGCCCTGCGGCATTTCGGACACATTTTGCTGTTCCCACAGCGAAAGCGTCGGCCTACGTTAAGGCAGCGTTGAGCTTCGACGGCTTAGCGTTGTTCAAGGGTGGCGCGACTCGTTGCAGCGACTTGTGGAATGTGAGTTGTGCGGAGCTTGTTGCGGCGGCCAGGGAATGGCGGTGGCGGCGTCCGTCGTTAGATTGCATATGCGCTCGAAAGCCAAACGTTCGGCCGGGCGGCAGTGAAAGGACTTGGACAAGATGAGCAAGGTCAGCAACGGCGGCGGCGACTCCAAGAACACGCTCTATTGCTCGTTCTGCGGCAAGAGCCAGCATGAGGTACGCAAACTCATAGCCGGTCCGACCGTCTTCATCTGCGAYGARTGCGTCGARCTGTGCATGGACATCATCCGCGAGGAAAATAAGACCTCGATGGTGAAGTCGCGCGAGGGCGTGCCGACACCGCAGGAAATCCTCAAGGTTCTGGACGACTATGTCATTGGTCAGCCCTACGCCAAGCGCGTGCTGTCAGTTGCCGTCCACAATCACTACAAGCGCCTCGCGCATGCCTCGAAGAGCAACGACGTCGAGCTGTCGAAGTCGAACATCCTGCTGATCGGCCCGACGGGCTGCGGCAAGACGCTGCTTGCGCAGACGCTTGCGCGCATCATCGACGTGCCGTTTACCATGGCGGACGCAACGACGCTTACCGAAGCCGGTTATGTCGGCGAGGACGTCGAAAACATCATCCTCAAGCTGCTGCAGTCGGCCGACTACAATGTGGAACGCGCCCAGCGCGGCATCGTCTACATCGACGAAATCGACAAGATCTCCCGCAAGTCGGACAACCCCTCGATCACCCGCGACGTGTCGGGCGAGGGCGTCCAGCAGGCATTGCTGAAGATCATGGAAGGCACCGTCGCTTCCGTGCCGCCTCAGGGCGGCCGCAAGCACCCGCAGCAGGAGTTCCTGCAGGTCGACACCGCCAACATCCTGTTCATCTGCGGTGGCGCCTTTGCCGGCCTCGACAAGATCATTTCGGATCGCGGCCGCAAGACCTCGATCGGCTTCGGCGCCACAGTGGCTTCGCCTGAAGACCGGCGCAGCGGTGAAGTCTTCCGCCTCGTCGAGCCGGAGGATTTGCTGAAATTTGGCCTGATCCCCGAGTTCGTCGGCCGTCTGCCGGTGTTGGCGACGCTTGAGGATTTGGACGAGCCGGCGCTGATCCAGATCCTGACCGAGCCGAAGAACGCTCTGGTCAAGCAGTACCAGCGCCTTTTCGAGATGGAGAATGTCGATCTCACCTTCCACGAGAACGCGCTTTCGGCGATCGCCAAGCGTGCCATCGAGCGCAAGACTGGCGCACGCGGCCTGCGTTCGATCATGGAAGCGATCCTGCTCGACACGATGTTCGAGCTTCCTGCGCTCGAAGGCGTCCAGGAAGTGGTAATTTCGGAGGAAGTGGTGACCGGCAGTGCCAGGCCGCTCTACATCTACTCCGAACAGAAGGAAATGAAGGGCAACGTCAGCGCCTAGAGCATGATCCCGAAAAGTGGGTACCGGTTTTCGGGAAAGATCATGCTCCAGCAAAAAGTTGGAGCCCCATTCCGATGCAATCGGAATGGTTAGGCTCTAAGCCTTGGCAGTTTCTCTTTGAACCGCTCCCAGCGACGGCGCCCCAGCGGCGCCGTTTGGCGTTTGGAGGTTTTGCGTCCAGGCTTGCTACACGGCAGCGTGTTCGGCCTTGATGTTTACCCGGCGAACCTCCAACTAACGGAGAAGAGGCGATGGGTTGGCTTTCGTGCTGTAATGCCGCGCGGTAATCGGCGGTAGGCGGAGCCGTCCATGGTCGTTAATATGAGATTCGCGGTTGGCCCTGCGCGGCCGCGATATGAAAGGTTGGACAATGGCCAAAATATCCCGCTCTTCCAGCGAAGGTACCTTCGCGGTCCTGCCGTTACGCGACATCGTCGTGTTCCCGCACATGATCGTCCCGCTGTTTGTGGGACGTGAAAAGTCGATCAAGGCTCTGGAAGAGGTGATGGGTCAGGAAAAGCAGATCCTGCTTGCGACCCAGATGAATGCCGCCGACGACGATCCCGAGCCAGGCGCCATCTACGACATCGGCACGCTCGCCAATGTGTTGCAGCTGCTCAAGCTGCCGGACGGCACCGTCAAGGTGCTGGTCGAAGGCACGACGCGCGCCAAGATTCAGTCCTTCACCGACAAGTCCGACTTCCACGAGGCCCACGCTCTCATCCTGAGCGAGCCGGAGGAGGAAGCGGTCGAGGTTGAGGCGCTTTCGCGTTCGGTGGTTTCCGACTTCGAAAACTACGTCAAGCTGAACAAGAAGATCTCGCCCGAAGTGGTTGGTGCTGCCAGCCAGATCGAGGACTATTCCAAGCTCGCCGATACGGTGGCCTCGCATCTCGCCATCAAGATCACCGAGAAGCAGGAAATGCTCGGCACGCTGTCCGTCAAGGAGCGGCTCGAGAAGGCGATGGGCTTCATGGAAGCCGAGATCTCCGTCCTGCAGGTGGAAAAGCGCATCCGCAGCCGCGTCAAGCGGCAGATGGAGAAGACCCAGCGCGAGTACTACCTCAACGAGCAGATGAAGGCGATTCAGAAGGAGCTCGGCGAAGGCGAGGATGGCCGCGACGAGTCCGCCGAACTCGAGGCGCGCATCAAGAAGACGAAGCTTTCCAAGGAGGCCCGCGAAAAGGCGGACGCCGAGTTGAAGAAGCTGCGCTCGATGTCGCCGATGTCGGCTGAAGCCACCGTCGTGCGCAACTATCTCGACTGGATCCTGTCGATCCCGTGGGGCAAGAATTCCAAGGTCAAGCAGGACCTGAACTTTGCCCAGCAGGTGCTCGACACCGACCACTACGGCCTCGACAAGGTCAAGGACCGTATCGTTGAGTATCTCGCCGTGCAGAGCCGTCAGAAGAAGCTGAAGGGGCCGATCCTGTGCCTCGTTGGCCCTCCCGGCGTCGGCAAGACCTCGCTCGGCAAGTCGATCGCCAAGGCGACCGGCCGTGAGTTCGTGCGCATGKCGCTCGGCGGCGTGCGKGACGAGGCCGAGATCCGCGGTCACCGCCGCACCTATATCGGCTCGATGCCCGGCAAGGTCATCCAGTCGATGAAGAAGGCCAAGAAGTCCAACCCGCTCTTCCTCCTCGACGAGATCGACAAGATGGGCCAGGACTTCCGTGGCGATCCTTCGTCGGCGCTGCTTGAGGTGCTCGATCCGGAACAGAACGCAACGTTCATGGACCACTAYCTGGAGGTSGAMTAYGACCTYTCGRRCGTGATGTTCGTGACGACGGCGAATACGCTGAACATCCCCGCGCCCTTGATGGACCGCATGGAGATCATCCGTATCGCCGGCTACACCGAAGACGAGAAGGTCGAGATCGCCAAGCGGCATCTGATGACCAAGGTCATGAGGGATCATGCCTTGCAGCCAAAGGAGTTCTCTGTCTCCGAGGATGCGATCCGCGGCATCGTCCAGACCTACACGCGTGAAGCAGGTGTCCGTAGCCTTGAGCGCGAGCTGATGAAGCTCGGGCGCAAGGCGGTCACCGAGATCATCAAGACCAAGAAGAAGTCGGTGAAGGTCACCGCCGCCAACTTGGACGAGTATCTCGGCGTGCCGCGTTACCGCTTCGGCCAGGTCGAAGCCGACGATCAGGTCGGCGTGGTCACGGGGCTTGCCTGGACAGAGGTCGGCGGCGAGTTGCTGACGATCGAAGGCGTGATGATGCCCGGCAAGGGCCGCATGACCGTCACCGGCAACCTGCGTGAAGTCATGAAGGAGTCGATCTCGGCGGCGGCATCTTATGTCCGCAGCCGCGCCATCGATTTCGGTATCGAGCCGCCGCTGTTCGACAAGCGCGACATCCACGTGCACGTGCCGGAGGGTGCTACGCCCAAGGACGGCCCTTCGGCCGGCGTTGGAATGGCGACTGCGATCGTGTCGGTAATGACCGGCATCCCGGTGAAGGCTGATATCGCGATGACGGGCGAGATCACCTTGCGTGGTCGGGTACTGCCGATCGGCGGCCTCAAGGAGAAGCTGCTTGCAGCGCTTCGCGGCGGCATCAAGAAGGTGCTGATTCCGGAAGAAAACGCCAAGGATCTGGCGGAGATTCCGGAAAACGTGAAGAGCGGCATGGAGATCATCCCGGTCAGCCGCATGGGCGAGGTGATCAAGCACGCCCTGGTGCGCATGCCCGAGCCGATCGAATGGACTGAGCCGGTCGACGTGCCTGCGTCCAAGTCGGACGCTGGCGACGATGCCGGTAAGGGCTTTGCTCATTAAGTCGCATCTAAAGTTGCACTGAAAAACGAAAAAGCCGGGCACACGCCCGGCTTTTTCATGTGAAAAACCCCGGAATTCCGGGCTTTGTGAGCCTTTTCGACTTGGTTGTGGCTGCGCTTTTTTCTACAGTCCGTGTCCTACCGGCTGAGTCTTATGTCCCGGTTTTCTCATGGAAGGGAATTTGAATGAACAAGAACGAACTAGTGTCCGCCGTCGCCGAGGCTTCCAAGCTCTCCAAGGGTGACGCGCAGTCCGCTGTCGACGCTGTTTTTTCCGTCATCACCGGCGAACTGAAGAGCGGCGGCGACGTCCGGCTTGTCGGTTTCGGAAATTTCACCGTGTCGCAGCGCGCAGAGTCGACTGGCCGCAACCCGCAGACCGGCGCCGAAGTGAAGATCCCGGCTCGTACGGTACCGAAGTTCTCGGC
>NZ_JBFUIP010000046.1:0-37493 GCF_056401815.1 Aminobacter sp. P4_D5
CGCTACCCCAGGGCAAGAAACTTTCATCTTGATTGACAGGCTCAAGCGTACAACATAGCCGTAGCATGCAGGCGCTGAACAAGACGCCACCAAACGGGAAACGGAAGCGCAGACCATGGATATGATCGATCCTTTCGGTCGCTCGATCAGTTATCTGCGCGTGTCGGTGACCGACCGCTGCGATTTCCGCTGCACCTATTGCATGGCCGAGGACATGGCCTTCTTGCCCAAGAAGGACCTGCTCTCGCTCGAAGAACTCGACCGGCTTTGCACCGTCTTCATCGAAAAGGGCGTCAAGAAACTGCGCTTGACCGGTGGCGAACCGCTGGTGCGCAAGAACGTCATGCACCTGATCCGCCAGTTGTCGCGTCATCTCGATAGCGGCGCGCTGGAGGAATTGACACTAACCACCAACGGCTCGCAGCTGTCTCGCTTCGCCCAGGAGCTCGCCGATTGCGGCGTCAAGCGCATCAATGTCTCGCTCGATACGCTCGATCCCGACAAGTTCCACGCCATCACGCGCTGGGGCCATCTCTCCAAAGTGATGGAAGGCATCAACGCGGCACAGGCGGCCGGCCTGCACATCAAGCTCAATGCGGTAGCGCTCAAGGGCTTCAACGACGCCGAGATCCCGGACATGCTGCGTTGGGCCAATGGCCGTGGCATGGACCTGACCGTCATCGAGACCATGCCGATGGGCGAGATCGATGCCGACCGTACCGACCAGTACATGCCTTTGTCATTGCTGAGGGCCAATCTCGAACGGCAGTTCACGTTGACCGACATCCCGTTCAAGACTGGCGGTCCTGCTCGTTATGTCGAAGTTGCCGAAACCGGCGGCCGGCTCGGCTTCATCACGCCGATGACGCACAATTTCTGCGAAAGCTGCAACCGGGTGCGGCTGACCTGCACCGGCACGCTCTATATGTGCCTCGGTCAGGAAGACGCCGCCGACCTCAGGGCGCCGCTGCGGACCTCCGAGGGCAACGAGCTGTTGTCGAACGCAATCGACGAGGCAATCGGGCGTAAACCCAAGGGCCACGACTTCATCATCGACCGTCGCACCAATCGTCCGTCCGTCTCTCGTCATATGAGCGTGACTGGCGGCTGAACGGCGCAACCATGTCGTCCAGAGCCATAATCGGCTTTGGTGCGCGCTGGTCCATGCGTTTGCCATTGCTGTTTCGCGCACCGATGCTAAAGCCGTATGCAACAGCAGCAACGGAAAGCTCAATTGCCACTTTCCTCGAATATTCGCGGCGCTATGTTCATGGTCGTCGCGATGGCCGCCTTTACCTTCAACGACACGCTGAGCAAGCTCGCTTCCCAGACGATCAATCCGGGCCAGTTGATGCTGGTGCGCGGACTGTTCGCGACCACGCTGATCAGCCTGCTGGCGTGGCAGCAGGGCGCGCTCAGGGGGATCCGCCAGTACTGGCATCACATGGTGTTTTTGCGCCTTGTCGGCGAAGTCGGCGGGACCGTGTGTTTTCTCGCTGCCCTGCCGCATTTGCCGCTGGCCAACATTTCCGCGGTGCTCCAGGCACTGCCGCTGGGCGTGACCATGGGGGCGGCACTGTTTCTGGGCGAGAGCGTCGGCTGGCGCCGTTGGGTCGCGATCGCCGCCGGCTTCGGCGGCGTGCTAATCATCGTGCGTCCCGGCTTCGACGGCTTCAACGCCTTTTCGATCCTGGCGTTGCTCTCGGTAGCCTTTTGCGCGGTACGCGACCTTGCGACGCGCAAGATCCCCAGTCACGTCCCATCCCTGTTCGTGTCGACCGTCACCACCATCATCATCACCATCACCGGGGCGCTGACGATCGTGCCTTTCGGTGGCTGGGTGCCGATGACATTCGACCTCGTCTTGTTCCTCGCAGGTGCGGCGGTCCTAGTGCTGTTCGGCTATCAGTTCGTCATCATGGCGATGCGCGAAGGTGAAATCTCCTTCATCGCGCCGTTCCGCTATACTGCCCTGATATGGGCAATCACGCTCAGCATCGTAGTCTTCGGCGATGTCCCGGACTTCGCGATGATGGCAGGTGCGGCCGTCATCGTCGCGTCAGGTCTTTATTCGCTCTATCGCGAGCGCGTCGTCGGCAAAGGCCGGCCGGCAGCCGAGAGCACTAGCGCCTCTATGGCGCCCGACGGGGTGTAGCCATGGCGACTGAGATGGCAGGCCTGATCCTTGCCGGCGGCCGTTCGAGCCGAATGGGCGGCACCGACAAGACGCTGCTGCCGCTCAACGGGCGCCCTTTGATCCACCAGGTGCTCGACCGGCTGCAGCCGCAGGCATCTCCCGTTGTCATCAATACCAACGCCGACCCGTCTCATTTTGCTGACTTGGGCGTTGAAATCATCGCCGATACGATCGCCGGCTATCAGGGACCGCTTGCGGGAATTCTTGCCGGGCTGGAATGGGCTGTCAGCAAGCATGGTGTGACTCACCTCCTCAGCGTTGCCGGCGACACGCCATTCTTCCCGACCGATCTTGCACGGCAACTTACCGCGCGCGCTGCTGGAGGCCGGGTCACCGTTGCGGCCTCGAACGGGCGCGTGCACCCGACTTTCGCGCTGTGGCCGATTTGCCTTCGCGACGCGCTTGCGGCCTTTCTGGAAAGCGGCGATACCCGCAGGGTTATGACGTTCATCGAGCAGGCAGGCCTAGACGTGGTGGATTTTGAAGCCGAGCAGCGCGGCGCAACGACTGTCGATCCGTTCTTCAACATCAACACGCCTGAAGACCTCGCCGAGGCTGAGCGCCTTTTGGGCGGAGCCAATTGATGGCGCATCGTGTTTTCGGCATCACCGGCTGGAAGAATTCCGGCAAGACGACCTTGACCGAGCGGCTGGTGACGGAGCTCGTCGGGCGCGGCTGGAAGGTCTCGACCATCAAGCACGCCCACCACGATTTCGACATCGACAAGCCAGGCGCCGACAGCTTTCGTCATCGCGAGGCCGGCGCGACCGAAGTCGCCATCGTGTCGGGCCGCCGCTGGGCGTTGATGCACGAGCTGCGTGGTGAAGACGAGCCGACACTGGACCAGGTTTTGGCGCGGCTCGCGCCTTGCGATCTGGTGCTGGTCGAGGGCTACAAGCGCGAAAACCATCTCAAGATCGAAGCGCGCCGTCTGGAGGCCAAGGACCGCTCGCCGTTGACCTCGAAAGACCCCGCGATCGTTGCCATCGCTTCCGATCATCCAGCCGAGGACGAGCAGGTGCCGGTGTTCGGCATCGACGACATCAAGGCTATTGCCGACTTTGTCGAAATACGATCAGGCCTGAAGCAACAATGACGCTGCGTCATCATGACCGCCTGGAGTCCACGTCGCAAAAGCCCTTTTCACGATTGATTTTTAACTGAAAACAGTGGGAGTATCGCCGCTACTGGCGGAGATCACCCGCCCAACGGCCGCAATGGACAGGAACCGGCCGGATGGTAACAGAGAGGAACATTATGCGTATTTCCAAGATCGCCTTGGCCGCATCGGCAGCGCTTGCGCTGACCATCGGCATGGCACAGGCGCAAGAAAAGAAACTCACGATCGCCACCGAAGGCGCCTACCCTCCCTACAACAATCTGACCCCCGACGGTAAGCTTGTGGGATTTGACGTCGACATCGCCAACGCGCTTTGCGACGAGATGAAGGTCAAGTGCGAGATCGTCGCCCAGGAGTGGGACGGCATGATTCCGGCACTTCAGGCCGGCAAGTTCGACGCCATCATCGCTCAGATGTCGATCACGCCTGAGCGCAAGCAGAAGATCGACTTCTCCAAGAAATACATCAACACCCCTGCCGTGATCGCCGCTCCCAAGGACACCGACATCAAGGGGGTGACCAAGGCCGACCTCGCTGGCAAGACCATTGGCGTTCAGGGCTCGACGATCCACTACAACTATGCCGAGAAGGTCTTCACTGACAGCACGGTCAAGTCCTATCCGAGCGCGGAAGAGTACAAGCTGGACATCATCAATGGCCGCGTCGACGCAGTCAGCGACGACCTCGTGTCCATCCAGGGTTGGCTCGACACCCCGGATGGCGCCTGCTGCAAGATCGTCGGCACGATCCCGAACATGCCTGAAATCCACGGCGAAGGTGCCGGCGTCGGCGTCCGCAAGGGTGAAACCGCGCTTGCCGACCAGTTCACCACGGCGATTGCAGCCATTCGCGCCAACGGAAAGTACAAGGAAATCAACGACAAGTACTTCAAGTTCGACGTTTATGGCGATTGAGCCGACCAGAGGCTGACGAGACTGAACAGGCGGCGGGACAAGTTCCCGCCGTTTGTCTAACATAGGCACAACAACAAGCCGTCATTGAAGGCGGCGGCATTCCGGCAGCTGGAATGCAATGGGGATAGTCTACCGATGCAAAGCGTTTGGGCGCTTCTGGGTTTCGGGCCCGACGGATGGGGAAACGCGCTCGCCTACGGCGTGCTCGTCACCGTTTCGCTCGCTGTGGTAACGTTGCCGCTGGGGTTGCTGATCGGCTTCCTGGTCTCACTCGCCAAGCAATCGAGCGAACCGTCGATGCGGCTCGCAGGCAACATCTACACCACCATCTTTCGTGGCCTGCCGGAACTGCTGACGCTTTTTCTGGTTTTCTATGGGGCGCAGATCGGCATCCAGCAGATCGTACAATTTATCAGCCCTGGCACGACTGTAGATATCAACAGCTTCGTCGCAGGCATGGTCGCGCTCGGCGTCGTGTTCTCGTCCTACGCCAGCGAGGTTTTCCTTTCTGCCTTTCGCGCCATCCCGCGCGGCCAATATGAAGGCGGTTATTCGATAGGGCTGTCGCCGCGCCAGACCATGCGACTGGTGATCTTGCCGCAGTTGGTGCGCATCGCCCTGCCCGGCCTGGCCAATCTCTGGCTCATCCTGCTCAAGGATACGGCCCTTGTGTCGGCAATCGGACTGACCGACATTTTGCGCCAAGCCAGCATCGCCTCCAGGGCAACCAAGCATGCCTTCCTGTTCTTCGGTGTCTCGTGCCTGATCTATCTCGTGCTTGCCATCATCTCGTCCTTCGGCATCAACGCCATTGAGCGCTGGGTCGGCAAGCGGGAGGCGCAACGATGAGCTCGACCAGTGAGCCAACGGCAAAGGCACTGCGGCCAGTGGCACCGCCTCGCGGATGGTCACGTGAACGTATCTTCGGCTGGGTCTTTGTCGCCCTTTGGATCGCACTAGGCCTTGGCCTTGTCACCTATCTGTTCAGCGCGTGGAATCCCGACCTTTTCGCCAAATATGCGCCGTCCTATCTCTCGGGACTGCGCGTGACATTGACGCTTGTGGCGATCTCCATCGTGCTGGGCGCGATCCTGTCGCTACCGATCTGCTATGCACGCATGTCGAAGAACCGCGTGCTGAACGCAATTTCCTACGGCTATGTCTATTTCTTCCGCGGCACGCCGCTGCTCGCCCAGACCTTCCTGATCTACTACGGCTTCGGTTCGTTCAGGCCGCAACTGGAGGCAATCGGCCTATGGGGTTTCTTCCGCGAAGCCTGGTATTGCGCGGTCTTTGCCTTTGCCCTCAACACGGCTGCCTATCAGGCGGAAATCCTTCGGGGCGCGATTGAAAGCGTCGGCAAGGGGCAGTGGGAGGCCGCATCCGCACTGGGCCTGTCCAAGCTGCAGACGCTCTACAACATCGTCCTGCCGCAAGCTCTGATCGTCGCGCTCAGGCCGTACGGCAATGAAATCATCCTGATGATCAAGGGCTCGGCCATCGTCGCCATCATCACGGTTTACGACCTGATGGGCGAGACGCGCCGCGCCTTTTCGCGCACCTTCGACTTCCAGACCTATCTCTGGGCTGCCCTGCTCTATCTCTCGCTGGTCGAAACCTTGCGCCATTTTGTCGATTGGATCGAACGTCGCATCACCCGCCATCTGCATCGCTGAGCAAACCCTGGCCCAACCACGATCGTCTTGACGAATCCGCCTGATGTCATAGACCTCGGGCACCACAATATTTGCACTTCGAAAGGGTGAACCATGGCATCGGTCGCGTTCCTTGGTCTTGGCGTCATGGGCTACCCCATGGCAGGGCATCTCAAGAACAAGGGCGGTCACGACGTGACCGTCTACAACCRCACCACCGAAAAGGCGCAAAAGTGGGCCGCCCAGCATGGCGGAGCCTTTGCGCCGACGCCTGCGGAAGCCGCCAGGGACAAGGATTTCGTCTTCGCCTGCGTCGGCAATGACGACGACCTGCGCGAAGTCACCATCGGTGCCCAGGGCGCGTTTCATTCGATGAAGAAGGGCGCGATCTTCATCGACAACACCACCGCTTCGGCCGAAGTCGCCCGCGAGCTCGACGCCGCTGCCAAAGCCGGCGGCTTCCATTTTCTCGACGCACCGGTGTCAGGCGGTCAGGCAGGCGCCGAAAACGGCGTGCTCACGGTCATGGTCGGCGGCGAACAGGACGCCTTCGACCGCGCTCGTCCGGTGATCGATTCCTTTGCCCGCATGGTTGGTCTCATGGGTTCCGCCGGTGCTGGCCAGCTTACCAAGATGATCAACCAGATCTGCATCGCCGGCCTCGTCCAGGGGCTCGCCGAGGGCATTCACTTCGGCAAGAAGGCTGGTCTCGACATCGAAAATGTCGTCGACGTCATCTCCAAGGGTGCCGCCGGCTCCTGGCAGATGGAGAACCGCCACAAGACCATGAATGCCGGCAAATACGATTTCGGCTTCGCAGTCGACTGGATGCGCAAGGATCTCGGCATCTGCCTCGAAGAGGCCGACCGCAACGGCGCCAAGCTGCCGGTCACAGCCCTTGTCGACCAGTTCTACAAGGATGTGCAGGGCATGGGCGGCAAACGCTGGGATACCTCCTCGCTACTCGCACGGCTCGAAAAATAGGACCATCCGCCGTGGCGCTGTCGCCAGATTCGACTGTTGATGAGATCGTCGCGCATCTGCGCACGCTTGGCTCGGAGGAAGACCGAGCCGGCATTGCTCGCTTTGGTATTCGCAACGACCGGGCGCTCGGCATTTCCAATGCCGTGCTGCGGCCACTCGCCAAGGCGCTCAAGCAGGATCACGACCGCGCGCGGGCGCTATGGGCCACCGGCATCCGCGAAGCGCGGATCCTGGCGGTTGCTACGGATGAGCCCGACAAGGTCGTGCGTGCGCAAGCGGACGCCATGGCCGCCGATTTCGACAGCTGGGAGATCGTCGATCACGCCGTCTATCTCTTCTGCGATGCCGGGCTCGCCCATGAGACCATCGCAGCCTATGCAGCAGATGAGCGCGAATTCGTCCGCCGTTCTGCCTTCTCGGCGATCGCCACAGCTGCGGTGCATCTGAAGAAGGAACCGGATGAAACCTTCATCGGCTGGCTGAATCTGGTCGAGGCGCATTCCACTGACGAGCGCAATTTCGTCAAGAAGGCCGTGAACTGGGCGCTGCGCCAGGTCGGCAAGCGCTCGCCGGCCCTGCATGCTCCAGCACTGGCATTGTCGGAAAAGCTCGCCGCCTCATCTGACAAGACGGCGAGATGGATCGGCAAGGACGCGGTACGCGAACTGACCAATCCGAAGACGCTTGAACGACTGAACGCGAAGAAGCGTTGATCAGGCTGCCGACGCGCCGCTTTCCTTGTCGAGGGTCATGTAGTCGAGCGGCAGTTCGGTCGTGTACTTGATCTGCTCCATGGCGAAAGCCGACGACACATCGCGGATTTCGATCTTGGCGATCAGGCGCTTGTAGAAGGCATCGTAGGCGGCGATGTCGGGCACGACGACCCGCAGCAAGTAATCGACATCCCCGCTCATGCGGTAGAACTCGATGACCTCGGGGAATTCCTGGATGACCTCGGAAAACCGCCGCAGCCACTCATGGCTGTGCGAATTGGTGCGGATCGACACGAACACGGTGACGCGCGTGTTGATCTTTTCCGGATCGAGGATGGCGACGCGCCGCTTGATGACACCCTCTTCCTCGAGCTTCTGGATACGACGCCAGCACGGCGTGGTGGACAGGCCGACTTTCTTGGCGACGTCGGCCACGGCCAAAGTCGCGTCCTCCTGGAGGAGACGAAGGATTTTCCGGTCGAGGCGGTCCATATGCAGGCTCCGTTAGAAAAGGTTCGCCATAATCCTGTGATTTACCCCATCATACAAGAAAGGAATTCTCCGCACACCCCGCATTTTCGGTATCGATTTCCATGTCGATTAGGAAAGACGACGTTGGATTTCCGCCCTGAGAAAAGGCAGCAATTCCATTTCGAACCACGGATTCCGTTTGATCCAGCCGGTGTTACGCCAGGACGGATGTGGCAGTGGCAGCACATGCGGGCCCGACGAGCGCGCCCAGACCGAACGCCAATCGGCGACTGTGTCGGTCAAGGACGAGCCACGCGCGGCGCCCATGTGCCAGCGCTGCGCATATTGGCCGATCGCCAGCACCAGATCGATCTGCGGCATCTGCGCCATCAGGCGTGCGCGCCAGGCCAGCGCGCATTCACGTCGTGGCGGCAGGTCGCCGCCCTTGGCGTCCTGCCCTGGAAAGCAAAATCCCATCGGCACAATGGCGAATTTTTCCGGATCGTAGAAAGCTTCAGGGGAAACGCCCAACCAATCGCGCAGCCGGTCGCCTGAGGCATCGGTGAACGGTGCGCCACTCAGATGCACCCTGGTTCCAGGCGCCTGCCCGGCGATGAGGATACGTGCACGGGAGGACGCAACCACCACCGGCCTTGGCTCATGCGGCAAGGGTTTGCCCAAAGGCTGTTCAACGCAGATGCGGCAGGCTTTGATCTCCACAACGAGCTGATCGAGTTCGGCAGACATGGTCAGGCCGCGGCACTCGGGCGGGCGGCAATCGTGCGGTACCAGCGCAGCACGTTGGAGAATTCCTCCGGCACCACGATGCGCGCCGGCTTCATGAAGTCGATGGCAATCAGGCCGGTGATGTCGGCGATGGAAAAGTCGTCGCCGGCAGCGAATTCGCGCGACGCGAACTCCTTGTCGAGCAGAGCCAGGAACTCGATCACCTTCGGCTTGTTGGCCTCGCCCCATTCCGGGACCTGCGGCACCTCCCACTCCTTCATCGCCGGATGGATGTGGCGGAAGGCGAAGCCGACCGGCTGGAACAGGTTGAACTCGATGCGCCGTTGCCACATCTCGACAAGCGCCTTGCCAAGCGCGCCACGACCAAACAGCGCAGGTTCCGGGTGAAGTTCCTCGAAATAGCGGCAGATGGCAACAGTTTCGGTGAGTATGGTGCCATCGTCCAGTTCGAGCACTGGCAAGCGCTGCAGGGGATTGCGCGTGGCAACGTCCGCTTTCTTGTGCTCCATCGCACCCATGTCGACTGAAACCATCGGCACCTCAATGCCCTTTTCGGCAAGGAACACCCGCACGCGCCTTGGGTTTGGCGCGCGGCCTCCGTCAAACAGCTTCATCTGTTTCTCCCGAGTTGCTGCGATCTCGCAACTATAGCCCTCAAGCTACGAGAATCGAAAGATTTCCCGCAGCCAGTTGAGTATCCTCCCGTAGCTGCCATGCTCGATTTCGGTCATGTCGCCATGCATGTTACGCCAGTCGCGCGGTCGGTCGAATTCGCCTGCCCACAACCCCCTATGGTCGCGGCGAGCGGCGGCTTCTTCGGCTTCGTAGTCGCCATAGGCAATCGCCCAGCCGGCCTCGACCTGGGCGCGGTTGAGATCGATGCTCCCGACGCTGCACTCGCCAAGCAGGCGGCCGTATTTGTCGCGCTCCCAGCCATTACAGATCACCTGGCGCCCAGCGACAAGTTTCGACAGCGCCTCGCGCGAACGGCGGCCGCAAGGATACTCGGTGCCGTCCTTCCTGCAAATCTGGGAGTACTCCGGCGCATCGATGCCACGCAAACGGATGCGTTCGGCTCCCAATGTAATCGAATCGCCGTCGTTGATGACTGCTGCACCCTGGGCCTTGCGTGTCTCCACCCTGTCGAGGCGCGCCGATACGAGTATGAGGGTTCCGAGTATCGCGGCGGTCAGCGCATAATCCAGGAACTTGCGCCAAAGGCTGCGCGGGCGCCTGAAATACCGCTGTCGCGGCCTGCCCGACCACGAACGGCTCATATGGCAAACAATCCCTTAATCATTCGGTCGTAGCGTGCAGACTTAAGGTAAGTGCGCGCGAAAATCGAATTATCACATGCCGTTGCAACGCTCTAACACGGCGGACAAGATCATTGTGGACCGCAGGAAACGCCATCGCAACAGCGATGTCGCGCGTGYTGTGCGCAAGACACGTGATCAGCTTGCGCAACAACCTGGYGGACTGGTCTTCGATCGCGAACTGCTGAAGCTCCATGCCGGCTCGATCAGGGCTCATTCAGCCACGCTCCCATTGTTGATCGTCATCTTTGCCGGCATCGGCCTGCTGCTCGGCGCCGAAAGCGACTTCCTCACCTGGGCGTTCGTCGCCATCTTGGGTTATGGCGGCCTGGCGTTGCTTGCCCGTCGTGCCGACGAGGCAACGCCGGCTGCCATGAGCCCGTCAGCCATGCGCCGCAACTTCCTCGTCGGCCATTTCGTTACCGGCCTTGCCTGGGCCTATCTGACCGTGATGACATGTGCTGCCTGCGAACCGCATCTGTTTTCGATCTTGAAGGGCGTATTCCTGCTTGGCGCCATGGCCGCTACAGCGATCGTGGCATCTTCGCTGCGCGGCGCGCTGACCGCGACCTTCCTCGTTCCCGTCGCTGCCTATGCCGCCTTTGGCGTCAGGCTATCCGAGCCGCTCGGCATGATCATGGTAGCCTTGCTGGTGGTTGCCCTTCCCTTCTTTTCCCAGGTCGCCAAGATCAAGAACCGCTCGGCGCTGATGCTGATGTCGTTCCGCTCCGAGATGGACGCACTGATCGCCGAACTGGAAACGGCCAAATCCATGTCCGACGAAGCACGCCGACGCGCCGAAGACGCCAACCTAGCCAAGTCGCGCTTTCTCGCAACCATGAGCCACGAGCTGCGCACGCCGCTCAATGCCATCCTCGGATTCTCCGAGGTGATGGCTGGCGAAGTGCTCGGGCCCATCAACAGCCCGACCTACCGCGAATATTCCCGCGACATCCACGATTCAGGCCAGCATCTGCTCGATCTGATCAAYGAGATCCTCGACCTGTCGCGCATCGAAGCTGGCCGCTACCAGCTCAACGAGGAGCCGTTGGCGCTGCGTTCGGTGGTCGAGGATTGCTGCCACATGATGGAACTCAAGGCGCGCAACAAGGATTTGCGGATCGTCGAGGAATTCGAGCCCGCACTGCCACGCCTGCTTGGCGATGAGCGCGCCATCCRCCAGGTCACGCTGAACCTGTTGTCCAACGCCATCAAGTTTTCGCCCACCGGCGGCGAAATCCGCGTTCGCGTCGGCTGGACCGCCGGCGGTGGACAATACATCTCGGTCAAGGACAATGGCCCCGGCATCCCGGCCGAGGAAATCCCGGTCGTGCTGTCGGCTTTCGGCCAAGGCTCGATTGCCATCAAGAGCGCCGAGCAAGGCACGGGGCTTGGCCTGCCCATCGTGCAGGGCCTGCTTTCGCTCCATGGCGGCGAATTCGAACTGCGTTCGAAGCTCCGCGAAGGCACCGAGGCCATCGCCATCTTCCCTGCGGCGCGCGTGATCGACGGCCTGCCGAAGTTGGAACCTCGCAGCGCCGCCAGCGCATGACCCCGAACGGAAGGTCCGCGTTTCAGGCGACCGCTGCTGCCATCCCCGAGCTGATCTGGGCCGCAGTCTTGACGAGGCCGGCCGCCAGCCCCGCCCCCACCGCTTCACCATGGTCGATGCCAAGGCCTAGCAGAGGCCTTGCGCCGAGTTTGGCGAGCAAGCGGGCATGGCCGGGCTCGGTCGAGACATGTGAGAACATGCAGTGGTCCAGCGCTGCCGGATCAACGGCATAAAGCACGGCGGCTGCGGCGGACGTGGCAAAACCGTCGAGCAGCACGGGGATCTTTTCCATGCGTGCAGCAAGGATCGCACCGGCAATGGCGGCGAATTCACGGCCACCGACACGGCGCAGCACCTCGAACGGGTCCTTGAGGTGTGGACCATGCAGAGCCAGTGCGCGGTCAACCATTTCGGCCTTGCGCGCTTGCATTGCAGCATCCGCACCGGAGCCGGGCCCGACCCAATCCGCGCCTTTGCCACCAAACAATGCGGCGCAAAGCGCCGCCGCAACGGTGGTGTTGGCGACACCGAGGTCGCCGATGCAAAACAGATCGGTTCCCCCAGCAATAGCCTCCATGCCAAAAGCCATGGTGGCAGCACAGCCGCGTTCGTCGAGCGCGGGCTCGAGTGTGATGTCGGCGGTCGGCAGATGCAGTGCCAGATCAAGCACTTTCAAGCCGAGATCGTTGGCAAGACAGATCTGGTTGATCGCAGCGCCGCCGGCCGCGCACAGCTCGACCCGTCGGGCCGTCGCTTCCATCGGCCTTGGCGACACGCCCTGGGCAGCCACGCCATGATTTCCGGCGAAGATGGCGACCATCGGCTTGAGCACCGAAGGCGGCGCGCGTCCGGACCAGCGCGCCAGCCAGGCAGCAATATCTTCGATGCGGCCAAGCGAGCCTTTTGGCTTGTCGGCTTTGGCAAACAGAGCCCAMACCTTGCCGGCCTGAGCCACATCGCCCTCGGGCAGATGCGCAAACAGATTGCGGAAATCGTCAAAGGGAAGAGCGCTGGTCATGAGGGGCTACCTGCTGTTCGTCATCGTCACGCGCGGCATAGCCGCCTGAGCGCGCGAAAACAATCGCGACAAAGCGCTCGTGGAAAGGGAGCACGTTGATGTGACGTCGCGGGAAAGCGCTTGCAATGACGCACAGGCTACATCATCTGTGATTGGCCCAGTGTATACATCGGCGCAAAGCATAGCTGCCACGGACGACGTGATGACCGCCATTGAATCTCCCTGCATCATGCTGTGTTCGCTCGACGATACGACGGGCTATTGCTTTGGCTGCGGGCGCACGCGCGAGGAAATCGGTGCCTGGCTTGGCATGACACCGGAGAGACGCCGTGCCGTGATGGCCACCTTGCCCGCACGTCTGGAAACCATCGAGCGCAAGCCGCGCCGTGAAACCCGCCGTTCGCGCATGGCCCGCGAAAACGCGTCCAACTGAGGATATCCAGCAGACATGAGCCGCCTTTACTGGGTCGTCACAGCCTTGCTCGGCGGCGGACTGCTGCTTTTGCTGTTCAACCACTCCTCTGGAGAAACCCTTGGTCTCAACAATGACAGCTTCGGACAGCTGATCTATGCTGGCGCGCTAGCCCTTGTCATCGGTGCTGGCGTTTTGCGTCGCGGAACGCGCCTGGGCGATACCTTGCGTAGCCTCGCGCTGTGGGTGCTGATCGTGCTCGTGTTTGTCGCCGGCTATCAGTATCGCTACGAATTGCAGGATATCGCCAGCCGCGTGACCGCCGGCCTGGTGCCGGGCAGCCCGATGTCTGCGCTGGATGGCGACGGCCGCGCCACTGTCACCCTCGACAAGCTGCCCAACGGGCATTTCGGCGCGCGCATGCAGATCAACGGCGCGACCATCCAGGCCATGGTCGACACCGGCGCCACGAGTACTGTGCTGACCATGGCCGACGCCCGCAAGGCTGGCTTCGATCCTGAAAACCTGGGCTTCACCATTCCCGTCTCGACCGCCAACGGTATCGCGCACGCAGCGCGCATTACAGCAGGCAGCGTCCAGCTTGGTGCCATCGAGCGCAAGAACTTGCCCATGCTCGTCGCCGATCATGGGCTTGAGCAGAGCCTGCTTGGCATGAACTTCATCGGCTCGCTGTCGGGCTTCGAAGTGCGCGGCGACCGGATGATTTTGCGCGACTAGTGCTACGCTGCTTCGCTGGCGCGGCTCATGTCGACAGCGGCGAAGGCATCCCGCAGGACCTGAGGCCCCGCCCCTGGCTTGTTGGCTTCGGTCGACAGGATCTGCCGAAAACGACGCGCGCCTGCCAGGCCATGGAACAACCCGACCATATGGCGCGTGACATGGCCGAGACGGCCACCGGCCGCGATATGCCGACCGGCATAATCCGCCATGGCCTCAATCAAGGCTGCATGGTCAAAGTCTTCAGCCGCCTCGCCGCGCAACATCGCATCGACGCCAGCCAGAACGCTTGGCGTGTGGTAGGCAGCACGGCCGAGCATCACGCCGTCGACCCTTTCAAGATGCGCGCGCGTTTCATCCAGCGTCTGAATACCGCCGTTTATGCCTATGAAGCGATGAGGCATTCTGGCTTTGAGGTGATAGACGCGACCGTAGTCGAGCGGCGGGATATCACGGTTTTCCTTGGGGCTCAGCCCCTCCAGCCAGGCTTTTCGCGCGTGCACCCAAAGCGCGTCTGCACCGGCCGCGAAGACAGCGTCGGCAAGCGTATCAAGCGCTGTTTCGGGATCCTGGTCGTCGACACCAATGCGGCATTTCACCGTGACCGGAATCTTGACAGCGCCCTTCATTGCCGCAACGCCCTCCGCCACCAGATCCGGCGTCTTCATCAAGCAGGCGCCGAAGGTACCCGACTGAACACGATCCGAAGGGCAGCCGACATTGAGATTGATTTCGTCGTAGCCGAAATCCGCGCCGATGCGGGCGGCCTCGGCGAGCTTGACCGGATCGGATCCGCCAAGCTGCAAGGCGACCGGATGCTCGCAATCGTCAAAACCCAAAAGCCGCTCGCGCGCCCCATGGATGACGGCATCTGCCACCACCATCTCGGTATAGAGCAGCGAATCCCGGGTGATCTGCCTGTGAAAATAGCGGCAGCACCGGTCAGTCCAGTCCATCATGGGTGCGACGGCGAGTATTTGGGCGCCGTTGGCGTAGAGCTTGGTCATGGGGTCTTCGAATTTGTGCAAGGGCTGAGGTGGCCTTCAGATAAGGCCGCTCCCTAGCACGACAAGGCTTCCAAGGCCAAATCGGCCGACAGCAAACGCCGGACGAAGCCAGCCGAACTTTCCGAAGGACACTCCGCCCACGCGTCCTACCATCGCGGGACTATGGATCAACGCGAGAAAAAATCAGCGCAGAATGTCGGACAGGCTTTCCGGCCTCTGACCGGTTCGCGCCAGATCCAGACCGGACAACAGGTCAACCAAGTGGCTGTTCATGAGCTCCGCCGCTGTCGCCGGCTCGCCGGCCTCGATTGCGTCGACCAGAGCGTGGTGGGCGTGACACTCGCAGGTGGTGTCGCGCCGCTTCCAGTAGAGCGCGATGATAAGTGAGGAGTGCGAAACGAGATCGCGCACAAACCCCGTCAGGATGGAATGGTCGGCGATTTCGGCGACACCAACATGGAAGCGTGCCGACAACATGATCGCGTCACTGTCACGACCGGCATGCAGTGCCTCGTGCTCCTTTTCGAGATGCCGGCGCAGGAGATGAACGTCTTTCGGCTTGGCCACTTCCGCGGCAAGTGCAGCCACTTTCGGCTCGATCAGCGCCCTCGCCTCAAATACCTCGCGCGCCTCCTTGGGTGAGGGCTGAGCGACGAAGGCGCCGCGGTTGGGCTCCAGCCGGGCCAATCGGTCATGTGCGAGCGCCTGCAGTGCCGCGCGAATGACGGTGCGGCTGACAGAATAGATTGCCGCCAACTCATCCTCCGGCAGCTTCGTGCCGGGAGCGAGACGGTGGCCGACAATGGCGTCCCTCAACCCGTGATAGATGGGTGACCAGCGCGCGGCCGGTTTGTCGCTATCGTTTTCCGGGCGAAGGGCGGTCAACATATTCATTACTTCTGGCAAGCTCTCCGTTTGTCGCTCGCCGTTGTTGGGATACGGTCGAACTTCGCACGGAATCTCACATTGCGCGCCGGGCGGTCAATCCCTCCCCAACCTTAAGCGCCTATGCCGGGCGATTGCGAGGCGTAGATTCCAGCGTAGCGCTTGACGAGCGGCATGGCGTAGGCACCGACCTTGGACGTCTTGAGGCCGAGCGAGGACAGGCTCTCGGCAAGCTTGACCGCGCAGGCCACGCCATCGAGCACCGGCACTCCATGGTCGCGCGCGAGATCGGACGCCAGATCGGTCATGCCGGCACAGCCAAGCACGATCGCTTCCGCCTTGTCTTCGGCGATCGCCCTGGCGATCTCGTCCGAGATCTTGCGGTGGGCTTCCGAACCCGGCAATTCGAGGTCGAGCACGGCGACGTCAGATGCTCTCACCTTGGCGCAGCGCGAGGCCAGCCCGTATTTCACCAGGTTGTGTTCGATCGCCGGCACCGAACGCGCGAGCGTTGTGACAACGCTGAACTTGCCAGCGATCAGGGTGGCGAAATGGAATGCGGCTTCGCCGATGCCGATCACCGGAACATCGACCGCACAGCGCGCCGCATCAAGACCAGTGTCGTCGAAGCAGGCGATGACATAGGCATCAACCCCCTTGGATTTGGTCATTTCGGCGAGCATGCCGGGCACAACGAAGACCTCGTCGAAATAGCCTTCGATGCTGGGTGGACCGTCCTTCGGGTTGACGGCGATGATCTCAGTTCCGACTGACGCAACGAACTCCGCGGCCTTGCCGATCTTGTCGGTCATAGAGGCCGTCGTATTGGGATTTATCACGAGGATTCGCATGTGATCCCGCCTAGGATTCGACGCCGAGATAAAGATTCCTGACCCGCTCGTCGTTCAGCATCTCGGCTGAATTGCCGCTGAGCGCCACCTTGCCGGTGGTCAGCGCATAAGCGCGTTGCGAGATGCGCAGCGCCATCCGCGAGTTCTGTTCGACAAGAAGTACGCTGACTTTCTCGTCGCGATTGATCGCAACGATGGAGCGCGCGATGTCTTGCACCAGCTTGGGCGCGACGCCGAGCGACGGCTCGTCGAGAAGCAGCAGGCGCGGCCGGGCCATCAGCGCCCGGCCGATCACCAACATCTGCTGCTCGCCACCGCTCATCGTTCCGGCCTGCTGCGAATAGCGCTCCTTGAGACGGGGAAATCGCGTCAGCACCTTGTCAATGCTTTGCTGAACCTCGGCCTTGTCGGTTCGGGTGAAGGCGCCCATCAGCAAATTGTCGCGAACAGTCATGTAGGAGAAGACACGACGCCCTTCGGGCACCATGGAAATGCCCATGCGCACGATCTCGTCAGGTGCCGCGCCATCGATGCGCTTGCCGTGGTAGCGGATTTCGCCCTTGTGGACCTTCTTGAGGCCGGTGATGGCGCGAAGGATCGAAGTCTTGCCGGCCCCGTTGGCGCCGATCAGCGCTACTGTCTCGCCCTCGCGGACTTCCAGCGACACCCCCTTCAGCGCATAGACGTGGTCGTAGTAGAGTTCGACATCATCGAATTTGAGCAGCGGCTCCATGGCTACATTCCGATCGATTCATCTTCGGCGCCGAGATAGGCTTCGATCACCTTGGGGTCCCTCTGGATTTCGGCCGGCGTGCCTTCGGCGATCTTCTGGCCGAAATTGAGCACGACGATGCGGTCGGAGATGTTCATCACCGCGGCCATGTCATGTTCGACCAAAAGCACGGTGATGCCGCGCGCACGCAGCTTTCGCACCATCTCGACCGCGCGCTTGGTCTCGTCATGGTTCATGCCGGCGAACGGTTCGTCGAGCAGGATCACCGACGGGTTCGTGGCCAGTCCGATGGCGATGCCGAGCGCCCTGAGGTGGCCGTGGGGCAAGGTACTGGCGACCTCGTTACGCATCGGCGCGAGGCCGAGGAAAACGAGGATCTCGTCCGCCGATTTGCCGAACGCTTCCAGATCCTGGCGGGCGGCACTGCTGCCGAGATAAAAACCTGCGAGGCTGGCGCGCGAGCGCAGGTGATGGGCGGTCACGACATTGTCGCGCACGGTCATGCTCTTGAAGATCGTGGTTTCCTGGAAGGTGCGCACCACGCCTTTACGGGCTGCGATATGCGGCGCGAGCCCCGAGATCCGTTCGCCCTTGAAACGCACTTCGCCGTCGGTCGGCCGAAGGAATGAGRCAATCAGCTTGAAAAGCGTCGACTTGCCGGCACCGTTCGGTCCGATCACAGACAGGATTTCGCGTTCGCCCACAGCAAACGATACATCGTTGACCGCAACGAGGCCGCCGAAACGCTTGGTAAGCCCGGAGATTTCGAGAATGTCGGCCATGGCCTCAGACGCTCCTCTTGGCCGGCAGGGTCAGGCTGAGCAGGCCATTGGGTAGGACCAGAATGAGCGCGATCAGCACCGTCGAGAAGATCAGGAGCTGGTATTCCCCGGTCTGGAACAGCATGTCCCAGCCGAAATATAGGACGAAGGTTCCGAGCATCGGTCCGAGCACATAGCCCAGCCCGCCGAGGAAGCAGTTGAGCATAAAGTTGACGGAGTCGGCGACGGTGAAGCTCGATGGGTAGATCGACTGCGAGATCGAGGCGAACATCGCTCCACCGACGCCGCCCAGGAAGGACGAGATGGCATAGGCGACAACGCGAAGATAGGCGATGTTGACGCCGATCGAAGACGCGAGTTCCTCGTTTTGCTGAAGCGACTGGCAGAGCTGGCCGATGCGCGAATGGACGAGCCGATAAAGCCCGGCGAAGCACAGGGCCATCAAGAGCACGGCGACGATGTAGAAGGCGAGCCGCGGATTGGCGAGCGTGGCGAAATCCGGAACCAGCGTGATGCCGAAAAGGCTGATGCCGGCCGGCAAGGGTATGCTGACGATGCCCTTGGCGCCGTTGGTGATGGGCAATGCGAGGGCCAGCAGGCGGGCAACCTCGGTCAGCACCAGCGACACCATCGCGAAATAGACACCGCGCAGCCGCAGGATCGGCAAGCCGATGAGCACGCTTGCCGCGGCACAGAACAGCCCGGCAATCGGCAGCGTGAGCCAGAAGGACACGCCATAGTTCATGACCAGGATTGCCGATACATAACCGCCCATCAGCGCATAGGCGCCCTGGCCGATATTGATGCGGCCGATGTAGAAAGTGACCCAAACGCCTGCACTGATGATGCTGAGAAGTGCTACCGAGGTCAGCGTGTAATAAAGATCGCTGCGACCTGTGGCGTTGATGAAAAGCGGCACGCCAACGAGGAGCACAGCCAGGAACAGGACTGCCGAGACGATCTTGGTGGTCGGGGCTCTCGTCATCGCGTCAACCCCACGGCTTGCCCATCAGCCCGTTGGGGCGGATGCTGAGGAAGACCATCAAAAGCGCGAAGATGACGAGATAGGTGACGTCGCCATATTCACGCAGCACGGTGAGACCAACCGATTCCATCATGCCCAAGATGAAGCCGCCGGCGATGGCGCCACCAACGACGCCGGCGCCACCGATCATCACCATCAGGAAGGCCTTGATCGAGATCGGGCCGCCGATGCCTGAGTTGATGCCGGTGATGCTGACCAGCAGCCCGCCGACGATGCCCGCAAGCATCGCTCCGAGCGCAAAGCCGAGCATCGAATAGCGGTTTACATTCACCCCCATCAGTTGCGCGGCGATGCGGTCCTGCGCCAGCGCACGCATGGCGCGGCCGGGCCTGCTGTATTGCATGTAGAGCATGAAAGCGGCGATCATCAGGATAGCGACCACGCCGACGACCATGCGGTCGTAGGGCATGATCAAACCGTCGGAAACAAAGACACCGCTGACGATCTTGGGCACGCCGCGCTGCTTTTCGCCGAACAGGAGCAGGATGACGGCATCGAGGAAGAATGCGGTGGCTGCCGCGAGTAGCATCGTGCTTTCTTCACGCTTGCTGCGTCTTATCACCGTGCGAAAGAGAAACTTCTCCATCAACGCGCCGATGATCGCGAGTGTCACGCCCGAACAGATCAGCGCAACGGCGAAGGGCAGCTTGAGCTGGCCGTAGATCGAATATGTGACGAAACCGCCCAACACATACATCTGCCCATGGGCGAAGTTGAGTACGTTCATCAGCGCAAAGATCAACGTCAGACCGAGCGCGATCAATGCGTATTGGGCACCGAGATAGAGCCCGTTGGCGATCACCTGTTCCATGACGGCAAATCCGGTCGGCAAGAGGTCCGGGATTGGACCCGAACCTCGGTTGAAGCGCTGCGTCGAACGTCAGTCCACTTCGCCGACGAACAGYGTCTTGAACGCGCCGTTCTCGAACTCCGTCACCACCATCGGCACCGAAACCTGGCGCTTCTGGCCAAAGGAAGTCGTGCCGACATATTTCAGTGTGCCGTCCTTGGCGTAAGGATTGGGCGCCGAGAACGTGTCCATGGTCTTCTTGAACTCGTCGACATTGTCGATCGCCTTGGGGTTCGCCTTCAGCGTTTCGATGATGTATTCGAGCGCATAGACCTTGGTGTTGGACTCGTCGTTGTATTCGCCGAACTTCTTGGTGTAGCGGTCGATGAATTCGTCCATCAACGGCGTTCGGATTTCGGGCGTGGAAGCACCGCCGACCGAGATGAAGCCGTTGGCCAGTTCACCCGCACCTTCCTGCAGCACGCCCGCATCCTGTGCCGTCTCAGCCGAGATCAGGCCTTCATAACCGAGTTCGCGCGCCGCGCGGATGAGCAGCGGCGCATTGGCCGGAGCGACCCCCGAAAGCACGAGCAGGTCCGGCTTCAACTGCACGATCGGCGTCAGCACCGGCGTAAAATCGCGCGTATCGTTCTGGTAGGTGTCGGTCTCGGCAACGACGTCGAGGCCGAGCGCCTTGGCAGCGGCGACGCCACCGTCACGCTGGCTGAGCGGGTCGGACTCATTGGCGGCGATGAAGGCGATCTTCTTCACCCCCTTCTTTTCCATCAGATATTTGTAGATCGCCGGGCCGGACTGGTAGTTGGCGACCATGCCAAGTACGGCGTTGGAAGCGGGCGGCACATAGAGCGATTTCGGGAAGGCATAGGGGAAATAGATGATCCCCTTGGATTCCGCCACCGGGCGGACAGCGGCCGCGCCGTCGTCGACATTCGGGCCCACGACATAGTGGATACCTTCCTGGGCCATCTTTTCCATGCCGGCGATGGCGCGCTTGGGGTCCTTCTGGTCATCGAAGGTGACGATATTGATGTTGTAGGTGTCAGCACCAATTTTCACGCCGCCGGTTTCATTAAGCCAATCCGCGCGTGTCTGCATCGAGCGCACGTTGGATGTGCCCCAGGCCGCGGCGGGGCCGCTGGTCACGCCGACGAAGCCGATCTTGAGTTCCTTGTTTGCAGCCTGGGCCGAAAAACTGGTTCCGGTTGCAATTGCCAATACCGAGACGGCGCCAAGCGCCAACGATTTCAATGTCGAGCGTCTGTTGATCATGTCACTCCCCATTTTTGGCATCCGGCGCGGTGTTCCCTGTTTTCTGCGGCTCGGATGACGCAAGGGAAGCCTAAAATACACGCTTGTCAACATATGCCTTTAGTTTTGTATACAAAATTATGGCGGCAAGCGGCCGGTCCTGCGAGCCGGCCTGGTATCACGATCGTCTCCCAAGGCTATTGGCGGTTTTCGGGTCCGCCGCTCGATTCCGACACTATGCCGCCGCTCCGCAACGCGGGCCGTTCAACTGGCACCATCCCTGTTTCCGCAAGGGGTTTTACAATCCGAGGTAGCGGTCTGAATTGATCAGCGGGACGCGACGCTCAAGCGCTTCCACTACGAAAAACCATGAACAACTGCCCAGGCATCTCGTCGACTTCGTCAGGCTACAGCTTCGGCCGTAGACCCAAGGCCTGACGCCCTACCGGACCCAAACACGGGGTCGAACCGATGCCTCCCGTGAGACTCAATCTGGCCGCGCTTCACATGCGCGTGATAGCGAACATAGACGAATACCGCATGCCCGATGAGACCCTTAGGGCACTGGATACCCTTGAACAAAATCATACCGGTCTCGTCGCGCCAGCGAATGTGAGATTGAAACACCGAAGCCAAATTCGATCCGGATCGACATCTGCACTTGCTGACATAGCCTTGCACGCGCATATAAATTGGCGATCCACTTGGCAGAACGATCATTATTTTGGATATTTCTTGGTCGTTTAATACTTTTACATTCGTCAATTATTTCGCTGTGACCAAACAGGCGGACGTGATACGTTCCAAAGCTTGTTTGTGTGTCTCAGGGTGCCAACAAGGGGGGAGCATAATGCCCCGCCATTCCTCGCATAGCCCATGCGCTATGATCGTCATAGGAAACCACGCACTCGCAAGAACTTCTATCGTCAGGCTCCTCAAAGCTGAATTCCCCGGATGGGATTTCGTCGAGATGGAGTCGGTCGAAAGCTTGTTCAGCGCATGCGGCATGGACGTTCGCATCGTTGGTTTCTACATGGGATCGAGAAGTATCGAAGACCCTAAGCTGCGCGACGATCTCGCAGCGGTGCAAGAAGCCTATCCACAAGCCGAGATTGCACTCCTGTCGAATGCAGACGACCCTTGCATGGCCGTGCAGGCGTTGCGGAYGGGCGTCGCAGGCTTCTTCACCACTTCGCTGTCCCTTGACGTCGCCCTTGCAGGGGTTCGCCTTGTCCTGGCAGGCGGCGTGTATTGCCCGCATCCCAGGGGCACGCATGTCGAGGAACCAGCCGGGCTCGAGACATACGTCAACGGACATACTTATGCCTCGGAAAGCATTGACGTTCTTGAAACCGCTTCCGGTTTCACCCATCGCGAGGAAGACGTTCTCGCACAGTTGCTGCTTGGCCATTCAAACAAGGTAATCGCAGCCAACGTGAATATTTCCGAGAACACTGTGAAAATGCACATCCAGCACATCATGCGCAAGCTGCGGGTCCAGAATAGAACCGAAATCGTGATTCAACTTGGCAAGAGAGCAGCGCAAGATTCGAACAACAACCATCGATAGGCAGCGCCGTCAGGAATGTCAGCGTACGCGTTGCCATGCGCGACAAAGCCAGGTTGGTCTTTGCCCAGGGTTTCGTGGATTGGTGGAGCTGATCAGTCCTCCCGGAAAGACCTATTGAAACTATCGAGTATCGGCCTTAGCGCATAGAGTGCCACAGTGCTTTGACCGGTCTCGATCAACGCCTGCGCGGGCATTCCGGGCACCAACCTCACATCCGTCATCGCTGCCAGTTGTTCATCCGAAACACGGATCGTTGCCGCATAGTAGGATTGGCCGGTCTGCTTATCCAGGAGGCGGTCAGCAGAAACGTAAGTGACCGTCCCGGAAATGAGCGGCACCCGCCGCTGATCGTAAGGCAAGAGATGAACCTTAGTCGGCAATCCGACATGCACGACATTAATGTCCTCCGGCCTGATATGCGCGGTGACGACGAGACGACCCTCTTTCGGCACGAGGTCAAGAAGCGGCTCACCTGCGCCCACGACCCCACCCGTCGTATGAATGCGAAGATCGGTAATTACCCCGTCCTCGGAGGCTTTGATCTCGGTCCTGGCAAGTTGATCATCGGCGGCTCGCATTCGCTCTTCGAGTTGCAATAGCTGACTCTCGATGTCCCGAAGACTCTGCGCGATCTCATTTTGACGGTCGCTTTCAAACTTCAAAAGATCAGCCTGCGCCTCGCTGATGGTCTCTTCGGCGCGAGCGATCTGAGCGGCCGTTTCGCCGTGCAGGTCGTCGACGTTCGCACTTTCGCGCATGAGGTCAAAAAGGCGGCCTTGCCTTTCGAGCTTCTTGGCGACGAGATCGGTGACGGTATTTAGCTCCTTCCGCGCGATGTCCGCCCTGGTCGACAGCGCGACCTGCCGCGCTTGAAGCCCGACGATCTCCTGTTGGATTTCAGCCATCTTTTCCTGGATCACCCGGATCTGCGATCGCGTGACCTGTAGGCGCGTTTCGARGATCTTTTGCTGTCCTGCCAGGATCGCCTGGATTGCCGGGTGGGTGCTCGCCGCAGCCTGTATTTCCTCCGAGACGATGACGTGGTCTTTTTCGCCCTGCTCGGAAAGCAACCGTGCTTGACGTATCTTGGCATCCCAGAACTGGCCRCTCAAACTGTTGCTTTCCGAACGTGGCTTCACGTCGTCCAGCTTTATTAGGACCTGTCCCGAAGAAACCACATCGCCATTCTTGACGAGTATCTGTCGAACGATCCCACCCTCCAGATGCTGGACGGTCTTACGGCTCGATTCAGGCTCCACAATTCCGGATGCGATTGCAGCACTCTTGAGGGGGGCCAAAACCGACCATACTCCCAGTCCCAACACGAAACAGCCAATGAGCAAGTTACCCGTCCAGGCGACGGCCCGAAACCTCGGCTTCGGCGGCGCTGGCGCAAATTCCGCATACCCCCCGAATTGATCGCCGTTTGGTGCACAGCTTACGGGGTTCGGAACCCGAACGGCTCTCGATCTCAGCAGTGCTTCGGCGCTGCCAGCCAGGGGGACAACTGAGGTTGGCGAGGATGAGGTCATTGGCCGTTCCCCAAGCCTTGTTCGAGTTGCGGCGGCGGACGGAGATGGGCATCGAAGATTTTCTCGCTGTCGCCGAATGCGTTGAGGGTTCCGTTCCGCAGGATCGCGATCTTGTTGGTGATCGGCAGGATGCCCATCCGATGGGTGATGACCACAACGGTCACTCGTCTGGACTTCAACCGTTCAATGGTCTCGAAAAGGATGCGCTCTCCGCGATAGTCCAGGCTCGAATTGGGATCATCAAGGACCACAAGGCTCGGATTGCCGTAGACGGCTCGAGCCAGGCCGAGTTGTTGTCTCTGTGCGCGAAGCAGAGCGGTTCCGCCTTCGCCGACATCCGTTTCGTAACCCTGTGGCAACCCCATGATCGTGTCGTGCAGGCCCACAAGCTTGGCTGCTTCGATGACTTTTTTCGGATCGCCGCCATCAAGGCGTCCAATGACATCCCTGATTGCGCCTCCGAAGAGATCGATGTCTTGAGGAAGGTAGCCGATACGGCGCGCGTCTGCGGAGCATCGCAAAGTCGAAAGTTCCAACCCGTCCAGCAAGGCGAGCCCTTCGTTCGGCCGTGAAACGCCGGCGATGATGCGTCCCAGCGTGGACTTTCCGGAACCCGAGGGGCCTATCAAGGCAACGCAATCACCGCCGATCAGGCGCATTGAAACCCCTTGGAGAACCCGTTTGCCCGATACAGGCGAGGCAAAACCAACATTGTCGAGCACAAGGTCGCCCATCGGGTTGAGCAAGGCCGTCTCCCGAACACCAGGATCAGGAGCAACCGCGACAAGCATTTGATTGAGTTGCTCGCAAGCATTGCGAGCGAAAGCGAATGCCCTCCAGGTACCGATCGCGCCCTCTACCGGGGCCAGACCACGTCCAAGCAACAGGCTGGCAACGAAAATGATGCCCGGGTTGCTGTTATCCCAAAGCACCAGCCAGGTGGCTGCCCCCATCATCAGGATCTGCGTCAATGTCCGGGTAGATTTCGACAACGCCTGAATGACTTCCGCCCGTCTCGATACCGTGTCCTGCGCAATCCTCGCACTCACGGCATCTTTGTAGACAAAGCGCGCAGCGCCTTCCTGCATGCCCATGGCGCGTACGATCTGAATGTTTTTGAGCGCGGTTCCGAGCCGGGCGTAGCTCGTCGCATGTGCGAGATTCGCGCTCGCGCTCGGCGCTCGCGTCGCCCATTCCATGGTGAGGGCAAAAAACAGGAGCAAGAGCGCGCTGCCAAGACCGATCATGCCAAGCAAAGGATGGACCATGAACAGGAGCATCAAAAATATGGGTGCCCAGAAAACATCGAAAAGGAGCACACTCGCGGGGGATTCCAGAAACTGTCGGATAGCCGCGAGATTCCGGTACGACTCCATTGCCTTGCCCGGATCGGCGCGGGCGGCATATTCGAATGCCGCCGCAAGCACGATCGGGCGCAGCCTATGGTCGAGCCAACTGGCTATGCGCGAAAGGGCAGCCCGACGAACGACGTCGAGCAACGATCCGACCACCACAGCCACCGCCATGATCAGAGTGATCATGATCAGCGTGTCCACGCTCCGGCTCGACAACACGCGGTCATAGATTTGGAGCAGGTAGATCGAAGGGGCGAGAAGAAAGAGATTGTAGCCGCAGCTGAACACGAAGACCAAGCCGAACGAACGAAGGCACGCCCGCAAGGCAGATTCCAGCGGCGTCGCCGAGCGGAGAGGTTGTGTGAACAATGTCCTCATCACGGGAACCCAAGGCGGGCGTCTCTTGGCGCTCTTCGTCTGGCGGTCGAGGCTCTGCATAACCGGATCGGCGGCGCGGGCCGCCGATCCAAAGCCGGGACTGCATCACACCGGTAGGTGGGTGAAGTCGACATCGTGATTGAAATTGAAACTGTCGGCGATCGAGTTCGTCGCTGTGTCTGTATCTGTAGTGGTATTGGTGGTGGTGGTGGTGGTGGTGCTGGGGTCGGTATGCACGAGAGCGGAAGAGATATCCCCTCCCCGCGCCATGCTGCCTGCACCGCCATTGCCGCCCATGCCGGCGATGATGGTGGCATGCTGATCCGCCAGAAGGGTTGTGGTCTGGGTGGCGGTGGTGTCGGCACTCACTGCCGCTACATCAGCACCGCTTGTTGAACCCAGGCTGCCGTTGGAAGTGGAGCTGCCGCCGGCGCCGCCGGAGCCATTGTTCGTAAGGGTCGAAAGGGTGGCGTTTTCCGCTTCAGCTGCACCACCGTGCCCGCCAAAGCCAGCATCCCATGTTGCCCAATCTGCGACATGGTCACCATTATGCACATCGATACCGGCGCCAGTTACGGTCTGGACGTTGGCGACATATGCAACGGGGTTGTAGCTAATATCGCCGTTGCTGTATCCGTCGCCGCCATTGCCGGCACTGGCATTTCCGGCATGTGGGTCGTCAAGTTGGATGGTGTCGGACAGTGTGGGGATAGGCATGATGTTGCTCCTTTCCAGCCTCCGCCGAGTGTTGCCCGGAGAGACACCAGAGGCTGCCCGCTCAGTGTGGAATGCGTGCCGCAGCGCGACTAGCTACAAGATCGGTCACGTCCGTTCGGGTGGCTCTATTGACCGGGTTGTTTGCGCGACACGTTGACAGAACAGGAACTGCCGTTCCGTTCGAACATCGGTTCGCAAATCCCAATCCATATGGTTGGGGTGGAGGCGACGATGACGAGAAACTGGGAATGGATAGGTGAGGTGAACTCGTGCTAGCTAGGCATGAACGAGCAGATCATGGACCAGATCGGCGTGGGTGGGGTCGACGACATTGAAGTGGCCGGCGGTACCGCCGACCCCTGCCATCTGGAGACTGTGCTGGTCGTACAAGACATGGTCGACCTGCTGAGCTTCGGCCGTGCCGCCGGCGGGAACAGCGATGTTGACCGGCTCGAAATATCCCACATTGACGCCGACCATACTCCCAACGGAATGGCCGTCGCCGCCCGACCCGGTCGTGCCGCCGCCAGTGAAAATTGTGTCCGATGCCATATTGAAGCTTCCGCCAGCGCCACCGACGCCGGCGATCTGCGTTGAGCCCTGGCTGAAAAGGACGTTGTTTGTCTGATCGGCATGGGCGGTGCCGCCAGCCCCCGCGATAGCAATGTTGATGGGTGAGTAGATCGCTACGTTCACGTCGACAAGCGAACCGAAAAACGTACCATTGCCACCTGCGCCGGCGTGATTGTCGCCGGTGAAGACGAGCGAGGCTGCACCGCCTCCCGGCCCATAGCCGCCAGCGAGGTTGTGGTCTCCTCCGGATCCACCAACGCCCGAAATCTGGGTGCCGCCTTGCAGGAGTGCGGCATTGTTCGTCTGGTGTGCTGTCGCTGTCGAGTCAGGCCCAGCTCCCACGGCGGTGTTCACCGGGGTGAAAACTCCAACATCGGAACTGACGAGGGCTCCGTAAAATATGCCGGTGCCGCCGCTCCCGGCGTGTCCACCAGTATCTCCACCGATCACGACATTCCCGTTGCCGCCATTGCCGCCAACTCCTGCCATTTCGGCGGAATGCTGGTTGACCAGTGCTTGGTTGGTCTGCTCAGCGTCGGCTGAGGAGCCAGCCAAGGCGAGCGCCGCGTTCGAAGGCGAGAAGACTGCGGTGGGCGTAGCGCTGATGACCCCGATACTGACGCCGTCGCCACCGCTGCCAGCCGAGTTCTGTCCTGTGCCGAGTAGCAGCGAACCCGTCGGGTCCGCTGGAAGGCCGAATGGAAGCCATGTAGGCACCAATGCAAGATGCGCCTCACCGCCGGTGGAATCGCCGCTTTGGCTGGCACCCGAGACTGGCATGTTATCTGGGGTAGAACGAGTTACCGCCATGACCGGCTCCCAATCCAGCTTCGCGCCAACGCGTTGCGGGCGAACTAGTGGTACGTCAGAGCATTGTTTCGCCTATTGGTGGAAAAATAGAGCCTGCAATTCGTATACGCCGAAAGTGATGTGGACGGATGAAACATTGGCTCTGAGGTGGACGACCTCCGCTCCCGGCATCGAGTGCCATGATGCGACTGTCAGCAGTCGCATGTGAGGAAATCCGTCCACTTCAGAAACCGATTGGATGCGGCGCTTGAAGCGCCGATGATCCTGCTTGATCCGATCCGTATCAGGCCCTGGCGGGCAGGCTGACGTACGTCAGAACGGGTATGCCGGCGGTGTGTTGCGGATGGTCAGCCACTGCCACTGGGTGAACTCGTCGATATTGCTCGGACCGCCGATGCTGCTTCCGTTGCCCGACGCGCCGACGCCGCCGAAAGGATTGATGACCTCGTCGTTCACGGTCTGGTCGTTGATGTGCAACAGGCCGGCGCGCAGCCGGTCGCCGATTGCCATGGCGCGGCCGATATCGGGCGAGATCACGGCCATCGACAGCCCGTATTCGGTGCGGTTGGCGAGTTCCACCGCCTCGTCATCGCCGTTGAAGGACGTAATGCAGGCCACCGGCCCGAAGACCTCTTCTTCGAACGCGGCCATGCCAGGCTTGACGCCGGCGAGCACACTTGGTGCGTAGAACAGGTTTTCATAGGTGCCACCTGCGCGGAGTTCCGCACCTTGCTCGACAGACGCTTTTACCACCCGGTCGATATGGTCGAGCTGGGCCTTGTTGATGATCGGGCCGATGGCAACGTTTTCCGCCGCCGGATTGCCGACAGGCAAGCTCTTTGCCTTCTTGGCCGGCGCCTCAGTGAAAGCTTCCAAAATGGGGGCTTCCACCAAGATGCGGCCGGACGACATGCAGATCTGGCCCTGATGCAGCCAGGCACCCCAGGCCGCGTTCTTGACGGCGAGCTCGAGGTCGGCGTCCTTCAGGATAATCAGCGTGTTCTTGCCGCCTAGCTCGAGCGACACCTTCTTGAGATGCCGGCTGGCGTTTTCGCCAACAATCCGTCCTGCCTTGGTCGACCCAGTGAACTGGATCATCGCCACATTCGGATCGGAGACCAGTGCTGCACCCGCGTCACCGGCACCCGGCAAAACGTGGATGAGGCCTTCCGGCAGGCCGGCCTGTTCGAACAAAGCGGCAAAGACCATTCCACCGCAGACGGCGGTGCGCGGGTCGGGCTTGAGGACGACCGCATTGCCCACTGCCAACGCCGGCGCCACAGCGCGCATGGCCAGGTAGAGCGGGAAATTGAAGGGCGAGATGATGCCGACGACGCCGAGCGGGCGGCGGCGCGCGAGATTCATCCTGCCGGCTTCCGAGGGAAGCACGAGGCCTTGCGGCTGCGAGGCGAGAGAGGCGGCTTCGTGCAACGCCTTGATGCTGAGCTGCGTCTCGAATTCCGCCTTTCCACGCGCCGAGCCGCCTTCGCGGATCAGCCATTCGACCACGTCGGCAAAATGCAGTTCAAGCATGTTTGCAGCCTTGCGAATGACGCCTGCCCGGGTGTCGTAGCTCGCCGCGGCCCAGGCCTTTTGGGCTTTCGCAGCCATCGCCGATGCCAGTGTCACATCATCGGCGGACGCCATGCCAATCCGGCCCAGTGTCGCGCCGGTTGCGGGTTCTGCGATGTCGGCAGCTTGGGCCGTGCGCTTCCAGCCGCCTGAGTAGATCGTTCCGTCGAGGTGCTCGTTGCGGATCAGTTTAGGCTGGGACGATGAGACTGTCTTATCCATGAAATGACTCCTATTCGAGAAATTCGGGTCGGGGCCGGGTTATCCGGTGATCAAGGCCCATCCTCCCGTGGTAAACCCTATCCCTTTGCGGGAATGGTGGAGTTCAAGAATTCGCGAAGCAGGGAGGCCACTTCGCCTGATTGTTCAATGCAAGGCAGATGGCCCACGCCGGCAATTGTGCGGAACGACGCAGCGGGGATTCGCCGCGCCGTGGCCGCGACCAAATCCGGTGGCGTGGAAAGGTCCTCGTCGCCTGCAATGACCAGTGTCGGCGCGACAATGGCGCCGATCGTCTCGGTCAGGTCAGCGTCGCGCAGCGCCGCACAGGTGTCGACATAGCCAGCTGCTGGCGTCCGCTCCAGCATCCGCTGCCAGCCGGCAAAGGCCTCAGCCTGGGTCACACGGAAAGCGGGTGAAAACCAGCGCTCCATGATCTGGTCGCCGATTGCTGCCACCCCTGATTCACGCACGGCGGCGATGCGGGCGTTCCAGGCATCCGGCGCGCCGATCTTGGCGGCCGTGTCCATCAGCACAAGCCTTGTCACGCGTTCGGGGGCACGTGCGGCAATCTCCATGGCAATCAGCCCACCGACGGAAAGGCCACAGACGGCCGCACTGTTCCAGTCGACATGGTCGAGCAGCGCGAGCAGGTCGGTGGCGTTGTCGGCGATGCCGCCGGGTGCAGGCACAACTTCGCTCAAGCCATGCCCGCGCTTGTCATAGAAGAGAAGTTCGAAATCCGAACCGAGTTCATCAGCGACGTCGTCCCAGATCGTCATGTCCGAGCCAAGCGAGTTGGCAAAGACGATCCGTGGCGCTCCCCGACGGCCTTTGAGACGATAGTGGAGGACGATGCCGTTGGCGCGGACGAAAGACATGATTGACGGCTCGCTCTTTTGCAATCCGAGGTGACGTTGGGGAGGTCATCAAGGTGTAAATCCTTCGACCCGGGCACATTTTCAGTGCCCGGGCCGAAGATAGCGGAAGGTTCAGTGCGCCCCGGCAACAGCCTCGGTCGGTGCCTGCCGGCGCGTGCGCACCAGGACTACGGCGCCTGTCGCGATGATCAGGGGCACGGCAAGCCCTATGAAGTAGCCGCTGGTGCCGCCGGTCTGCAGAAGCCAGCCACCAGCGGCCGAACCTACGATGGCGCCTGTGCGGCCGATGCCAATCGCCCAACCGGTTCCGGTCGCGCGCAGTTCGGTCGGATAGGTGCTGGAGATGAGGTAGTTCAGCGCGATCTGCTGGCCGCCTATGCCGAAACCGGCAGCAGCGACAAGGGCAAAGACCAAGGTCCAGTTGGTACTCACGAAGGCCAGGCCGATACAGACGGCGATGCCGATCATGAACATCACTGTCAGCGTGCGACGCACATCGATTCGCGGCAGGAAGATCGACAAGGGAATGGCGAATATGATGAAGGCGGCGTTGACGATGACCGTTCCAAGCGCTGCGGTTGGCTGGGCGAGGCCCATATTGGTCAGCACCGTTGGCAACCACAGCAAGAACATGAACCAAGCGATCCAGTTGAACAGGTAGATGGCCCAGATGGCGATCGAGTTGGTGCGGTACTCCGGCGTGAACAGCGCGCTGACCGAACCCTTGCCGGCCGCGGGCGGAACGATGAAGGTGGTGTCATCCGCAATCGGCTTGCCGGTGATGCGCGCGACAAGTCCCCGTGCGCGGGAAATATCGTCGGGGCGGCCGCGCGAGGCGAGGAATTGAGCGGACTCCGGCAGAAACGCCAGGCAGATCAACAGAACGACGAGCGGTATCGCGCCGCCGACGATGTAGATGCCCTGCCAGCCGATGACCGGCATCCAGCCGGCGGCGAGCACGCCGCCGACCATCGCGCCGGCCGGCAAGCCCAAAAGCACGCCGGTGAGGACAGCGCCGCGCAGGCGCGAGGGGCTGTATTCCGCCGCCATGGCCAGCAAGACCGGTGTAGCACCGCCCATGCCCAGGCCGGTCAGGAAACGAAGCACCACGATCTGGGTGGGGGACTGGGCAAATGCGATGGCCAGTGAAAAAGCACCGAACAGCACGATCGAGCCGAGAATGGCGATGCGGCGGCCGATCCGGTCGCCGATCATGCCAAGCCCCATCGCGCCCAGCGCCATGCCCAGCGTGCCTGAAATGAAGATATAGGTCATGTCGCCCGGCGACATTCCGAACGCCTTGGCTATCGCTGGGCCGGTATAGGCGATGGCCTGCGTGTCGAAGCCGTCAAGCAGCGCGACCAGAAAACACAGGGAAAAAACCCGCAATTGCAGGCCACTCACAGGCCGCTCGTCGAGCAGTTGCCGAATGTCCAGTTTAGAATTTCGCACTTAAATACCTCCTCTGGGAATTTGCTGTAAGTCCGGCGACGTCCTTGCCCCTATCGGCAGGCCGTGTGGCGGCGCGAGCGCCCCGCTCCGCCCTCAGCCGCTGTCGCCGCCGCCGACCGGCAGAATGGTGCCGGTGATGTAGGAGGCGTCGTCGGACGCCATGAACAAGATGGCACTGGTCTGCTCGGCGAGCGTGCCGTAGCGTTTCATGAAGCTCGTGGCCTTGGTCTGCTCGACGACCGCCTGCATCCAGGCTTTGTCCTGTTCGTCCTGGGCGGCATCGTTGCGTGGGATGCGGCGGACCGGCGCGTCGGTTCCGCCTGGTGCCACGGCATTGACGCGGATGCCGCGCTCGGCATTTTCCATGGCGAGCGCCACGGTGAGCGCGTTGACGGCGCCCTTTGCCGCCGAATAGGGCACGCGGTTGATGCCGCGTGTGGCGATCGACGAGACATTGACGATCGATCCGCCGCCGGCCTCGATCATCAGCGGCAGCACGGCGCGGCAGCACCACATGGTCGGAAACAGCGAGCGGCGGATTTCCGCTTCGATCTGTGTTTCGTCGAAATGTTCGAATGGCCGCATCCAGATCGCGCCGCCGACATTGTTGACGAGTATGTCGACGCGCCCGAGGTCAGCGCGGGCTTGTTCGATCGCAGCCTCCGCGCCCTGCCAGCTTTCGAGATCCGCCAGGATGGCAAATGCCTTGCCGCCATTGGCGACGATTTCGGCCGCAACCTCCTTGGCCAGTTCGGAGCGGTCAACAACCGCAACATGCGCGCCTTCGGCAGCCGCTTCGATTGCCACCTGGCGACCGATGCCTTGCGCGGCCCCGGTGACGACCATTGCCTTGCCTTCGAAACGTCCCGTTCGGTTAGTCATGACGCAGTCTCCGCAAATTGACGGAAGGAGCAGGCCGGCCCTGCCCCTTCCGGATATTCAAGCATTGGAAGGAAGGGGCGAACCCGGTTCCGCCGGCATGGAAGGGCTTCAACCGCCAGGGTTCGTGCGGCAAAAGGCGGACGGCGGCGAGGCTGATGAGATCGCTCGATCAGCCCGCCCGCGATCCCAGCACGGTTGTGAAGAGGCGCACGTTGAGGTGATCGTTCATATCGGCCGCATCGGAAAAAGCTCGATGCGGCCTCAACTTGGAACTCGGCATGATGAAAAGGGGCGGCGCCTCGGCCGGCGCACCCGCACCAACATCAGGCGCTTGCGCGTTCGCGCTCGACCACGGTGTCGGTTACACCTTCCACTTCAGGCATCAGCACAAAATCGAAATCGATCGAGGCGAAAGGTTCCTGTACCTGGCGTTCGGCCAGCACTTTCGGATCGCTGATGCGGGTGACCGGCGGGATGAGGTCGTTGCGGGTGCCGAAAGCGAAATCTTCGAACAGATATTCGTCGCCCTCGATGTTGATCTGCGTCGTCAGGTGACGATGACCGGGYGCCGACACGAAGAAATGGACGTGCGCCGGACGGTGGCCATGGCGGCCGAGCGCCAGCATGAGGGCCTCGGTCGAGCCGCCTTCGGGCGTCGCATAACCGCTAGGCATGATCGAGCGGAAGCTGTAGCGGCCATCCGCGTCGGTCTGGATGCGCCGGCGCAGATTGTATGCCGGCTGCTGTGGGTCAAAGTGCGAGTAGTTGCCGAGCACATTGGCGTGCCACACATCGACGATCGCATCGGCGACCGGCTTGCCGTTGTGGTCGCGGACCTGACCCTGCATGAACAGGACCTCGCCGCTCTCCGAGCCGTCGTCGAGGCGGGCGGTTGCCTTGCTCAGCGGCGCGCCGGCGATGTAGAGCGGACCTTCAATGGTGCGCGCGGTACCGCCAGCCAAGCCGGCGCGGCGCTCGGCCTCATCGAGGCGCAGGTCGAGGAAATGTTCAAGGCCAATGCCGGGCGCGACCAGGCCGAGTTCATTGGCGCGTGCCGCCTGGCCGAGATAGGCAACGGCACTCCAGACCTCGTTCATGCTGATATCGAGATCGTCGATCGCGGTGAACAGATCAAAAAGCAGCCGATTGGTGATTGTCTTCAGGCGCTGGTCGCCGCCTGGCCGGTCTAGACCGCTGGCGCGGTTGGCGAGATCGGCGATGACGGACTTTTCAATGAGCTTGCTGGACATGGGGAACCTCCCTTTCTGGCTCGCATTTCTGCGCGTTGACTAAATTCCGCTCCTGTTCATCCGCTCTTCCCGCGCGGATCGGAGCCTTTTGTTGGCGCCTATGCGCCGTCGTCGGCGATCGCCGACGGATGCCGGCAAAGAGCCTTCACTTCGACCWGCATGAAGGGAAACAACSGCAAGCCCGACAGGATCTCATGCAGTTCGCCCGGTCCGCTCACGTCAAAGATGCTGACATTGGCATACTGGCCAGCAACACGCCAAAGATGGCGCCACTTGCCATTTCGCTGCAGTTCCTGGGCTTGCGCCCTCTCGGTCGCCTTCAGCCGATCGGCCTCTTCCTTGGGAAGGTCGTGCGGCAGATTGACGGTCATCTCGACTTGGAAAAGCATAGCTCTACCCCACTGCCTTAAGCGTTGCGGACGCTCCGGTCCGGTCGCGGCGGAAGCGGTTCACTGCCGCCTCGTCCAATTCAATTCCCAGGCCAGGCCCGGTCGGAACCTTGAGCTCGAAGTCGGCATAGATGAGCTGCTTGGTCAGCAGTTCCTCGGTCAGGAGAAGTGGCCCGAACAGTTCGGTTCCCCACTCGAGACTGCTTACACCTGCGAAAAGCTGTGCCGCGGCGATCGTTCCGATCGGCCCTTCGAGCATCGTGCCGCCATAGATGGCGATATCGGCAGCCTCAGCCACCGAGATCACTTTGGCGGCAGCAAACAGGCCGCCGGCCTGTTCGATCTTGATCGAAAACACATCGCCGGCGCGTTTCGATGCAGCCGTCAGTGCGCTTTCCGGCCCTGTCAAAATCTCGTCGGCCATCAGCGCGATGCCGGCCTTCGCCTGCAGCCTTGCCAGTGGCTCAACGCCTGGGACCGGTTGCTCGACCAGCACGCAGCCTGCATCGCCAAGTGCTGCAATGCCGTAGGTTGCTTCGCGCTCGCGCCAGGCCATGTTGACGTCGACACGCACGCTGGCAAAGTCCGGCAGCGCCTTGCGGATCGCTGCGACATGGGCCACATCCTCGTCGATCGGACGACGGCCGATCTTGAGCTTGAAATCCTTGTGGCGGCGAGCCTCCAGCATGCGCTGGGCCTCTTCGATATCCTTGGCGGTATCGCCGGATGCAAGTGTCCAGGCCACCGGTAGGCTGTCTCGCCGGCGGCCGCCGAGCAGTTCCGAAAGGGGCAGACCAAGACGGCGGGCCTGCGCGTCCAAGAGAGCTGTTTCCATCGCGCATTTGGCGAAGTGATTGCCCTTCACCGCGGCGCTGATCTTGTCCATGACGAGCCCAACGCGGGTTGCATCGGTGCCGATGAGCAGCGGCGCGATGTATTTGTCTATGGTTAGCTTCATACTTTCGGGGCTCTCCGCCCCGTAGGCCAGACCACCGATGGTGGTGCCTTCGCCAAGTCCCGCAACCTCGTCGGAACAGCGTAGCCTGACGACCATCATCGTCTGTCCACTCATTGTCACCATCGACAGCCGATGCGGCCTTATCGTAGGCACATCAAGCAGTAAGGTCTCGATTTCGACAATGCGGGCGCCAGAGCTCACGGAATTTTCCTCCGAACTTCCTATGGCAGACGCTAGCTTTGCGCAGACAAACAGTCCAAGACTATCGCGGTCGTTTTCGATACCCAGAAGGTATAGTATCATGGATATGCGGCAGCTTCGCTATTTCGTCGCGGTGGCGCGCGAGCGCAATTTTTCGAGGGCTGCCGAGACATTGCACATCGCCCAGCCGCCGCTCAGCCGCCAGATACAACAGCTCGAAGAGAGTTTGGGCGCGGTCCTGATCGACCGCTCCAGCCGGCCGCTGGCGCTGACCGAGGCGGGGCGCTTCTTCTACGAGCAGGCATCCCAGATAATTTCCCGCATGGAGCACATACGCGAGCAGACGCGCCGCATCGCGCAGTCACGCCGCGAGATCTTCATCATCGGCTGTGTCGGCTCGACGCTCTATAGCGGCATCCCCGATCTGGTGCGCAACATGCGCGCCCGCTGGCCGGAACTCGGCATCGAAATCCGCGAGATGATGTCGGTCGAGCAGATCGCCGCCCTGAAAGACGGGCGCATCGATCTCGGCGTCGGGCGCGTGCGCCTGAGCGATCCCGATGTGGAACGGATAACGCTGCGCGAGGAACGACTGGTCGTCGCCTTTCCAAAGGGGCATCCTAAGTCGCTGTCGACCGAACCGATCGCGTTGAAGGAGATCGAAGGCGAGACCCTGGTGATCTACCCCTCCAAGCCACGCCCGAGCTTCGCCGACGAGATCCTGGGACTGTTCGCCGATCTCAATGTCGAGCTGGGGATGGTGGAAGAGGTCCGCGAAATCCAGACCGCACTTGGCCTGGTGGCGGCGGCAGCGGGATTGTGCATCATCCCTGCCCCTTCGCAGCGCCAGCGACCCGACGATGTCTGCTACCGCATCTTGTCCGACGCCCAGGCTACCTCACCGGTGATCATGAGCTGTCGGCGCAAGGACAACTCGGCCCGTATCGAAGAGATCAAGAGCCTGATCCGGGAAATGTATGCGCAAAATCCGCCATGGCTGCTGCTGTCAAACACCGGTCTTGCGACAGGGTGAAGTTGTAGGCCTCTGGCAAGTCAGGTGCCGGCGGCTGGAGACTTCGCCGCGCGATGCGCTGATTGCAAGTGACCAAGGCAGCACGATTGCTGCAACCRGAGACTACGTCGTGCGCGGCGGCTGACGGGTTGCCGGAGCCAATGGCACTCCATTTCGGTTACTTCCTTTTTTGAATGCCACGCGTCGCCAATATTTGCTGCCAGCTCCCTCAAAAAAAGTCCGGCAAGGCAGCCGGGGTCGTGCTTTGCGTCGAGCCTGTGCGCGTTTGCCGAATTTGCACGAGCCAAGCACTGCAGCATGGGAGACCAAGGAGCTTTTATTCAGACGCCCCCAACCTCATGCCAAAGCTCCTGATCATCGATATATTTCGTTTGACATTCATTTTCAGTTCGAAATAATCCAAATCGAGCTTCATAGATGCCAAAATTGCTGCAGTGCGAAAAGACGGCGAAGGCGTGAGCATGCCCGACATACATGACATCTTCGTCATCGGCGGCGGCATCAATGGCTGCGGCATCGCAC
>NZ_JBFUIP010000047.1:0-36505 GCF_056401815.1 Aminobacter sp. P4_D5
GGTCAGTGCCACCGGGCCGCCGAAGGCCTCGATCGCAAGGCGCGTCGACAGCCGGGAACTATTGCGCACCAGCCCATTGGTGACGATGGTGATCGGTAGGCCGCCGGACTTGGCGGCGATGGCGCTGACCCCGCCTTCCACAAGGCCATTGGTCGTGATGCTTGTCGGGCCGGCGCCCAAATTCGTCGTGTAGATGCCATACAGCCTGCCGGCAACGCCTGCGGCATTCACCGTCAGGCCGGTTGTCGCAGCGCTATCATTGAATGCGTATATGCCGAAGCCTGTATTCGCGGTCACCTGGCCTGTCACCGTCACGCTGGTCGCGCCGGTGCCCTGGTTCCAGGCGTAGATGCCGGTCAATTCTGCGGTGACGCCTGCCGCATTCACGCTGACGCCGTTGGCAGTGACGCCGTTATAGGCCTGGATGCCGTTGCCCTCGACCCCTGTCACGAGGCCCGTTGCAGTGACGGTGGTCGCACCGGTACCGTCGTTATAGGCATAAATGCCGTCGACGTTGCCGGTGACGGCTGCGGCATTCACTGTAAGGTCAGTTGTAGTACCGGCGTTTTGACCCCAAATGCCGGTGGCACTGGTCCCGGTTACCTGGCCGGTTGCGGTGACGGTGGTCGCGCCGGTGCCGTCGTTGGCGGCGTAAATACCGTCGATGTTGCCGGTGACGGCTGCTGCATTCACCGTAAGGTCAGTTGCAGTGGTGGCGTTTTGGACCCAGATGCCGTTGAGACCGGTCCCGATCACTAGGCCTGTCGCGGTCACGCTGGTGGCGCCGGTGCCTTTGTTGGCGGCGCTAATGCCGGTGTAGCGGCCGGTAACGCCTGCCGCGTTCACCGTCAGGTCGCCCGCAGTGGCGGCGTTCTCGACGTAGATGCCGGTAGCACTGGTCCCCGTTACCTGGCCGGTTGCGGTGATGGTGGTCGCGCCGGTGCCGTAGTTGACGGCCCTAATACCGTCAACGTTGCCGGTGACGCCTGCGGCCTTCACCGTCAGGTCGCCCGCCGTGGCGGCGTTCTCGGCGTCAATGCCGGTGCCATTCGTCCCGGTCACCTGGCCCGTTGCGTTCACGCTGGTGGCGCCGGCGCCGTTGTTGCCGACGACAATTCCGTTGTTACCGCCGGTGACGCCTGCGGCGTTTACCGTCAGATCTGTCGCCGTGGTGGCGTTCCAGGCGCCAACGCCGTTGCCATTGGTCCCGGTCACCTGGCCGGTTGCGGTGACGCTGGTCGCACCGGTGCCGTCGTTGGACGCATAAATACCGTCGGCGTTGCCGGTGACGCCTGCAGCGTTCACCGTCAGATCGGTTGCTGTGGTGGCGTTCCAGGCGTCAATGCCATTGCCATTGGTGCCGGTCACTTGGCCCGTTGCGGTAACGCTTGTGGCGCCGGCGCCGTTGTTGCCGACGATAATTCCAGCGTTGCCGCCGGTGACGCCTGCGGCGTTCACCGTCATGTCGCCCGCCGTGGCGGCATTAACGGYGTAGATGCCGCTGCCATTGGTCCCGGTTACCTGGCCTGTCGCGGTGACGGTGGTCGCACCTGTGCCGTTGTTGGAAGCGTAAATACCGTCGGCGTTTCCGGTGACGCCTGCTGCGTTCACCGTCAGATCGGTCGCCGTTGAGGCGTTCTCGGCATTGATGCCGATGTCACTGGTGCCGATTACCTGGCCTGTCGCGGTGACGGTGGTCGCGCCTGTGCCTTCGTTGTAAGCGTAAATACCGTCGACGTTGCCGGTGACACCTGCGGCGCTTACCGTCAGGTTAGTTGCAGTGGCGGCGTTTTGGACCCAGATGCCGTTGAGACCGGTCCCGGTCACCTGGCCTGTCGCGGTGACGTTCGTCGCACCAGTGCCGTTGTTGGCTGCGATAATGCCGGCGTTGCCGGTGACACCTGCGGCATTCACCGTGAGGTCGGTTGCCGTCGCGGCGTTCTCAACATAGATGCCGGTGCCATTGGTCCCGGTGACCTGGCCGGTTGCGGTCACGGCGGCCGCACCGGTGCCGCCGTTGAAAGCGGAAATACCCGTATCGCCACCGCTGATGACTCCCCCGGTCACAACAGTAATTGCGCCCGGCGTTGCTCCGTTATCGCCATTCGCCTGGATATTCAGACCAATTTGACCCGAGCCCGCCGTGAGGGTCGCCGCATTGACGTCGATGTAGCTGACATGGCCGAGCCCCTGGATGTAAAGGGCGTGCCCACCCGACGCCGTCGTGTCGACGCTGAAGCCAGGGGTCGTAACGACAGCGGCATCGTCGGCATCTATGTCTTGCCCGGTCGTATTGGCTCCGGAGCACGCGAAGCCGCCCACCGTGGGAGAACATTGCGCCAGAGCCGGTTGCGCAGCCAAACCCAAAGTCGTTACTGCCAACACAGAATGAACACCGGCGGAGACGAACCCACACAGCATCGTCGAACCCCGCAATGTCTGGAGTAGCAGACGCCCGAAACGGGACGGACGCTCAAAGGAAGCTTCGTCGGCAGGGTTTGTCGTCGGACGGGACAATGGGCTGATGCGCATGAGAATCTCACGTTGAAGCTGGCCTTGAAGCCGTGTTGCTGGGGTCGGCTACAATCTGGCCGCTGTGGAGGAGGCTGAGCGTCGCGGATGGGTCGAAATGGAGATCAGGGCCGGTTTCGGTGGCGACCAACGTGTCCGACGACCTGAGGGCACCGGTGACAATCTGCGGAGCCCTGAATGCCGCGAAGAAATACGGCGCCAGGTCGGCCGCTCCTGATCAATGGAGTTTTTGTTTGCCGCCTGCCGTTGCCGGCAAGTCGACTGGCGAGGTGCTAGCTGATGTCGCGCCGCCTGACGTCGGAGCCTTTCCAGCCGCCGAGCATGTCGAACGCTTCCAGACCGTCCGGCTGTTGGTCGCGCGGGCCGGCGAACGTAACGCGGACCCATGCCTTGCTGAGTGCCCGGCCCAGATACGATGACTGCCAGTGAGCGGGGTGCTCTGCTTCGCCAATCTGCTGCATCTGAACTGTTTCTGGCATATCCGCGCCCTTCCAGGTGCTCGCCCCATTGTTCATTCTTGCCAGCCCCTCATGGCCAGCTAGAAGACTTGAGTCCAAAACCAGAAATACTTGTCCGCCATGTCGCTCATGGTGTCACTACTTCGAACGAGGTTGCCGGGCACATTGGGACGTTCAGTCATCAAGATGAGACGTGCAGTCATGCTGCTCGGCGCCGGACGCCGGCGCGTCACTCCGGAAGGCCGGCCTTGCGGTAGCATGTCCGGCAATCGACCACCGATCAGCTTGCCAACAATCATGGGAGCCGGCGTCGTTAGGGAGTGGAGTTCAAGGCTTCAAACGACGCCGATTGCGTCAGGCTTAGGATCAAACGAAACGCGATCGACGCCAGGCGCAAGCATCGCAAAGCCGCTGGCCCTAGCCAAGCTCAAGGTGCTGTTGCAACAAAGCCGCCCGAACCATCGACACAGTCTTGAGTGCCATCGGCCAGATCTGCGACCTCTGCGCACTGACTGAGTGCCAAAGCTACTTGCGTGCGGCTATTGTGCGGCGCCTTGCGGCTCGGTCACGGGCGCAAGCTCGGCGGCGCGTTCGGCGTAGCGTCGCGCCATCCAGGCGCAGACCATCAACTGCATCTGGTGATAGAGCATCAGTGGCAGCACTATGGCACCTATCTCCTGGCCGGCGAAGATGACGTTGGCCATCGGCACGCCTGAGGCGAGGCTCTTGTGCGAGCCGCAGAAGGCGACAGTGATCTCGTCCTGTCTGGAAAAGCCGAGGAACCGGCTGGCGAAGATGGTGGTTGCCAGCGCCGTCGACAAAAGGAAGGCGGCGATCAGCAGCAGCACCACGAGTGACTGCAGGGGCAGCTGCTGCCAGAGGCCTGCGACCATCGTCTTGGAGAAGGCGAGGTAGATCACCATCAGGATCGAGCCGCGGTCGACGACCGTCACCAGCCATTTGTGCCGGCCCAGCCAGCCAGCAAGCCAGGGCTGTACGAGCTGGCCGGCGATGAAGGGCGCCAAAAGCTGCAGCATGATGCCTTCGATCGCTGACAGCGACACGCCGCCGCCTCCGGTCTTGGCGAACAACAGCCCGACGAGCAGCGGGGTCAGGAACATGCCGATGATGTTGGAGGCCGAGGCCGAGCACACGGCGGCCGGCACGTTGCCGCCGGCAAGTGCGGTGAAGGCGATGGACGATTGCACCGTCGACGGCAGCACGCACAGGAACAGCACGCCGGCATAAAGTGCTGCCGGCAGCACCGTCGGTACCAAGAGGCCGAGTGCCAGCCCTATTATCGGGAACAGCACGAAGGTGGTCGAAAACACCAAAAGGTGCAGTCGCCAATGCGTCATGCCGGCGATGACTGTTGCCCGCGACAGCCGCGCGCCGTGGAGGAAGAACAACAGCGCGATGGCAATGTTGGTCGCGGTGCCGAAATGGCCGGCGAAACTGCCCCGTGCCGGCAGTAGCGACGCCAGCGCGATGCAGGCGACCATCAGCATGATGAAGGTGTCGGGACGAAAACGTGCGAACAAGGCGTGGGATCCCTTGGCAATGGGCTAATTTTGTATACAGTATGCCAAATGCCAATGGCATTGTGAATGGCGCATACAGGAATGATGCTCATTTCGTTTCGTGAACACAGGGAGGGATCATGTTCGATCCTATACTCCTCCAGACCTTCGTAGCGGTTGCCGGTTCGCGCAGTTTCACCGGGGCGGCAGTGCATCTCCGGCTCGGCCAGTCGACGGTCAGCCAGCACATCAGGCGGCTCGAGGTCAGCGTCGGCCGGCGGCTTCTGGTTCGCGACACCCATTCGGTGATGCTGACGCCCGACGGCGAGGCAATGCTCGGCTTTGCCCGTTCGATCCTCGACGCCAATGAACGTGCCCGCAGCTACTTGCAGGGGGCCAGGCTGACCGGCCGCATCCGCTTTGGCGCGTCGGAGGATTTCGTCACCACCCGGCTGGCCGACGTGCTGCACAAATTCACCGAGCGCCATCCTTCCGTCGAACTCGAGCTGACGGTGGCGCTGTCGAGCACACTGTTCGACCTGCTCGACGAGGGCGCGCTCGACCTCGTCATCGCCAAGCGCCGCGTCGGTCTCAACCAGCAGCGTGAGGCGCGCAGCGGCGTTGCCGTGCGCACCGAACGGCTGGTCTGGGCGGCGCGCGACCCATCGGTCGTCGAGGCTGGCAAGCCATTGCCGCTGATCCTGTTTTCGCGTCCGGGCATCACCCGTGTCGCGGCGATTGAGGCGCTCGACCGCATGGGCATCCCCTGGCGCATCGTCTGCACCAGCGGCAGCCTGAGCGGGCTTCAGGCAGCCGCTCGCGCAGGGCTCGGCATCATGGTGCAGCCGCGCAGCATGGTGTCGTCGGGGCTGATGGTGCTGCCGACCAGCCCGCAGCTGCCGCAGCTCGAGGAGGTCGAGTTCATCCTGACCAGTGCCGCCAACGAGCCGACCGGCGTGGCCGCCGCACTTGCCAAGGAAATCCTCGACCGCAACGCGCGCCAGGAATTCGAACTGCCGTTCCGCGAAGCGGTCTAGCCGGCCGGTGCAGGCGGCGTCGACGCGTTTCGAACGRGGTATTAGTCAGTATACTGCTTAAATTGATCGGGGAGCCACATGGACGTGATGATCATCGGCGCGGGCATCGGCGGGCTGACGCTGGCCCTGATGCTTTTCAAGGCAGGCATTCCTTTTCGTGTCTACGAAAGCGCCCAGGAGATCCGGCCGATCGGCGTCGGCATCTCAATCCTGCCGCATGCCAGCCGCGAGCTCACTGAGCTCGGCCTGCAGGCAGCACTCGCCGAGGTCGCGGTCACGGCGCGCGAATCCTGCTTCTTCAACCGCTTCGGCCAGCTAGTCTACAAGGAGCCGGTTGGCACTTTTGCCGGCTATGATTATCCGCAGTTCCAGATCCATCGCGGCGACCTGCAGCAGATCCTCTACGCAGCACTCGTCGAGCGGGCCGGGCCGGACTGCGTCGTCACCGGCTGGAAATGCATCGATGTCGAGCAGACGGCGGATGCCGCGATTGCCCGTTTCGTCGACGGCCGCACCGGCGAGGACCGGCCCATTCAGCGTGGTGCGGCGATCGTCGGCTGCGACGGCATCCACTCAGTCGTGCGCCTGAAGCTCGTGCCCGACGACGTCGGCCCGATCTATTCCGGCGTCAACATGTGGCGCGGCACGACCTGGTGGAAACCCTATCTCGGCGGCGCGAGCTATGTCCGCGCCGGCTGGCTCACGCATGGCAAGATGGTCATCTATCCCATCCGCAACAAGCTCGATGCCGAAGGCGGCCAGCTGATCAACTGGGTCGCCGAGATCGAGACACCGCATTACCACCAGCAGGACTGGAACCGCCGCGGCCGGCTCGACGACTTCATCCATGCCTTCGCCGACTGGAAATTCGATTTTCTCGACGTGCCGGGGCTGATCCGCGGCACTGAGGCGATCCTCGAATACCCGATGGTCGACAAGGACCCGCTTGCTCGCTGGAGCTTTGGCCGCCTCACACTGCTCGGCGACGCCGCGCACCCAATGTATCCGCGCGGTTCGAACGGCGCTGGCCAGGCGATCCTCGACGCGCGTGCGCTGGCCGACAGCTTCGCATCGGGCGGCGACGTCGCTGGCGTGCTCAAGGCCTACGAGGACAAGCGGCTGCAGGCGACGGCGACCGTCGTGCGCACCAACCGCACCACCCCGCCCGACGTCATTCTCAAGGAGGTCTACGAGCGAACGGGTGACCGGCCGTTCGCTCGGCTTGACGACGTCATCACGCAGGACGAGCTGGCGGCGCTGTCAAACACCTACAAGAAGGTCGCCGGCTATGACAAGGCGACGGTGGCCGAGCGGCGAACGGCGTGAGGGGTATTGCCGACGTATTCGCTTCAGAACGCGTCGGCCTGCAAATTTGGATGCGCCGCCTCAAATGCCGGCAGGGCGGCGGCGCGGTCGGCGATGGCGATCGACAGGGGAAAGGCGGCCAGATCGCAAAGGAAGCGCCGGGCATTGGCCACCTGCGGCACCAGGCAGATGTCGGCGATGGTGACGATGTCGCCGAGGCAATAGCTGCCTGAGAGGCCGGATGCAGCAAGCGTCTCCTCGAACGAGCGGAACCCCTCCTCGATCCAGTGGCGGTACCATTCGTTGGTGTCGTCGTCGGAAAGCTGCCAGCGCGACTTCAGGTATTTCAGAACGCGCACATTGTTGAGCGGGTGGATGTCGCAGCCGATGATCTGGGCGAGGCCCCTGACATAGGCACGACCGGCGGGGTCAGTGGGTAAGAGCGGCGGCTCGGGATGGGTCTCGTCGAGATATTCGAGCATGGCGAGGCTTTGGGCGAAGATATTGCCGTCCTCGACGAGCGTCGGCACCAGCCCTTGCGGGTTGAGCGCCATGTAGTCGGCGGTGCGGTGGTCCATCCTGGGCAGGCTGATGAAGCGGGGCTCGTAGTCGAGCCCTTTGAGCGCGAGCGCGATGCGCAGCCGATACGAGGTCGACGACCTGAAGAAGGTGTAGAGCGTGCGCATCGCTTCAGCAGTCAGTGTGACGCGGCGTTGAGGATCTCGTCGGGCGTCGACGAAACGACCTCGACATATTTTGGTACGAACTTGCGGCCCTCGATCAGGCCGACGAAGGCCGGCTTGATTTCCTCGGCCAGCACCTTGCGGATCTTGGCGTGCTCGACGATGTCGGACCACTCGGCGATGAGGAAGAAGCGCTGCGGATCCTCGGTATCGCGGCACAAGACGCCGTCCTTCACCTGGGCCCAGGACTTGTGCATCGGGTTGCCGTCCGAGTAGTCGAATTCCTCGAACAGTTGGACGAATTCCTCCTCGCGCCCGGCCTCGACGCGGAAGTCGTAGATGTGGAGGAAGTTGCCTTTCGTGGCCAGCGGTTCCTGCGCCATGGTGCTCTCCTTTTCTTGGGTTCCCAATAATCATCAGTATACCGCCTTTTATATTGCCCGCAAGGCGCAATGCCTTGCGGGGCAAGGGCTTCGGAACAGGTAGGTGTCCCGCGTTCGCTGTTTCAGACGGTGGAAAATATGAGGCGGTACTGCTCTTTCCCGCCAGTCGGGCAAGGGCTAGACATGGGCAGTCGAATGCGAGGGAATGAGCGTGGCCAAGTCGCCAAAGTCGGAAGGGGCGCGGACGAAGAAGGCTGCGGCCGCGCCGCGCGAGCCCAATCCCGAGCTGCAGCAGCTCATCGAGCGGTTGCCGCTGTGGAAGCGGCCGGGTTTTCTCATCCGCCGGCTGCACCAGGTACATTACGCGCTGTTCTTCGAGGAATGCCTAGAGTTCGGCATCACCCCTGTGCAGTACGGGCTGCTCACAATCCTCTCCGGCAATCCCGATTCCGATCAGATCTCGCTCGCTCAGGCGCTCGGCATTGACCGTACCAATGTCGCCGACGTGCTGTCGCGGCTGGCCCAGCGTGGGCTGATCGAGCGCACTCGCAGCACCCAGGACAAGCGCATGGTGCTGGCGCGGCTGACACAGCAAGGCGAGAAGCTTGTCGCGGCGATGCATCCGGCGATGAGCCGGGCGCAGGAGCGGCTGCTCGACACGCTTGGGGACAAGGAACGCGAGGCGTTCCTGGCGACGCTGCTCAAGCTACTCGAGGCCAACAACAAATATGGCCGCGCTGCACTTGCCACCTCGAAGTTCTGTGACTGATCGTTGGCTGGGCCGAGCGTCTTTTACCTGTTCCAGCAGGCGACGAGATGGCGGGGCGAACGCTCGCTAAGCTTCGGCGCTTCGGTACGGCACAGGTCGGTCGCCAGCGGGCAGCGTGTCGAGAAGCGGCATCCGGGCGGCGGATTGACGAGATCGGGAACCTCGCCGCCGTAGACGATGCGCTTACGCTGCCGTTGAGTGCGCGGATCGGGCACCGGCACCGCCGACAAAAGCGCCTCGGTATAGGGATGAATCGGGTGGTCGTAGAGGTCGTCGCGGTCGGCGATCTCGACCATGCGGCCGGCATAGAGGATCGCAACCCGGTGCGAGATGTGGCGCACCACCGACAGGTCATGCGCGATAAACAGGTAGCCGAGGCCGAGCTCCTTTTGCAGGTCCTGCATCAGGTTGACCACCTGCGCCCGAACTGACACGTCGAGCGCCGACACAGGTTCGTCGGCGACGATGAATTCGGGCTGCAATGCCAGCGCCCGGGCGATGCCGATGCGCTGACGCTGCCCCCCAGAAAAAGCGTGCGGGAAACGGTCATGCGCGTCGGCGGGCAGGCCAACGACACGCAGCAATTCGGTGATGCGGTCGCGCGCCTCATCGACATGGCGGATCAGGCCGTGAACCAGTAGCGGCTCGGCGACGATGTCGATCACCCGCATGCGCGGGTTGAGACTGGAATAGGGATCCTGGAACACCAGCTGCATGTTGCGGCGGAGCTTGCGCAGCGCCTCGCCCTTGGTGTGGGTGATGTCCTGGCCCTGGAACACGATCTTACCCGACGAGGCCGTGATGCGCCTCAGCACGGCGCGGCCGGTGGTGGTCTTGCCGGACCCGGATTCGCCAACCAGCCCGAGCGTCTCGCCCGAGTAGAGGTCGAAAGAAATGTCCTCCAGAGCCTTGAAAGCCTTGGGGCGTCCCCAGAAGCCCTGCGCCCCGGTTTCATAGGTCACGTCGAGGCCCTGCACGCTGAGCAGCGGCGGTGGTGCTGGCGTCTGGGCTGGCACGGGGTTGAGCATCGAGAAATTCCTGTCAGGGGAAGGTGGGCGACATCAGCGGCGTCGCCCAGGCCGGCACCGACGGCTGCCAGCAGGCGGCCTCGGCATCCGGGCGGATATGTTCGAGTGTTGGCGCTTTGCGACAGGCCTCGCCCGACAGCGGACAGCGCTGCTGGAACGAGCAGCCCTCCGGCGGCGTCACCAGATTGGGCGGCGTACCTTCGATCGAGACCAGTCGCTCCGAGACCTCGTCGAGCCGCGGAGTCGAACGCAGGAGCCCTTGCGTGTAGGGATGCGCCGGACGCTCGAATACGTCTTCGGCGAGGCCGGTCTCGATGATCTGCCCGGCATACATCACAGCCACGCGGTGGCAGAGGCCGGCGACGACGCCGAGGTCGTGGGTGATCAGCACCACCGACAGGCCGAGCGACTGCTGCAGCTCGGCGAGCAGCTCGAGAATCTGCGCCTGGATGGTCACGTCCAGCGCCGTCGTCGGCTCGTCGGCGATCAGAAGCTGTGGCTCSCAGGCGATCGCCATGGCGATCATCACGCGCTGGCGCATGCCGCCGGAAAATTCGTGCGGATACTGGTCCAGCCTGCGGCCGGGCGCGCTGATCCCGACGGCGGCGAGTAGCTCCTCGGCGCGGTTGCGCGCCTGCTTGCGGGTCATGCCAAGATGGCGCTCCAGCACCTCGCCGATCTGGGTTCCGATCCGGAGCACCGGGTTGAGCGATGTCATCGGGTCCTGGAAGACCATCGCCACTTCCTTGCCCCTGATGTCGCGGGCGTACCGCTCGCCGTCGGCGCCCAGCAAAGAGCGGCCTTTCCAGCGGATGTCGCCCGACGCGATGCGGCCGGGCATGTCGATCAGCCCCATCACTGCTTGCGCGGTCACGCTCTTGCCCGAGCCGGATTCACCGACCACGCCGAGCGTCTCGCCGCGGCCGATCGACAGCGTCACACCGCGCAGGCCTTGGACCAAGCCGCGCCTGGTATCGAACTCGACCTTCAGCTTTTCGACTTCGAGCAGCGGTTCCTGGGTGCTCATGGCGCTGATGTTCATGACCGGCCTCCCTGGCTCGTGGCTTCCGGGCTTTGGGTTTTCGGGCTGCGGCGCGCCTGCCGGGCGGCAATCTTGGCGCGCTGATAGGCGAAGCGTTTTTCGCGCTCCTGCGGGTCGGTGGTGACACGCACCCAGGAGGCGAACAGATTGACCGCAAGGACGGTGGTGGCGATCGACAGGCCGGGGAACGTGATCAGCCACCAGGCGACGAAGATGTAGTCGCGGCCGTTGGCGACATCGAGACCCCAGCTCGTCGCCGGCGGCTGCACGCCGAGGCCTAGGAAGGAGAGGGCGGCTTCGGCGAGCACGATGTTGGTGAATTCGAGGATGCCGAGCGTCAAAAGCGGGGACGTCAAGTTGGGCAGAATATGGCGGAAGATGACCCTCGAAGGGCGGCAGCCAATCATCTCGGCCGCCTCGACGTATGGCGTCTGTCTGACCGAGAGCACGATGCCGCGCACGACGCGCGCATAGACCATCCAGTTGGTGACTGCGAGCACGATTACCATCGTCGTCATGCTTGGGCCGATCACCGAGATGACCAGGAGGATCAGCAGCAGGCCGGGAAAGGCGACCTGCACGTCAACGATGCGCATGATGACCGCATCGGTGCGTCCGCCCTTGAAGCCGGACCACAGGCCGAGCACGACGCCGAACGTGCCGGCGAAGAACACCACGAGGACGCCGACGATCAGTGAGGCGCGGGCACCGTAGATGACGCGCGAAAGCACATCGCGGCCGAGATGGTCGGTGCCGAACAGGTGCTCCCACGAGCCCTTGGGCAGCCAGGCCGGTGGCTTGAGGCGTGACATAACCGACTGTGCTGCCGGGTCGTAGGGCGCAATCAGGGGCGCGAAGACCGCCATCAGCAGCAGAGCGACGATGATGGCGAAGCCGAGCGTGCCGAGTTTGTCCTGCCAAAGTTCGCGGCCGAATTCGTCGAGCCTAGTCATCAGTGTCGGGCGTTGCGTCGTCTTGCGGGTGGTTGCCACCGGCGTCGTCACAGGCATGGGGATAGCCATCTCAAGCCAACCTTATCCGTGGGTCGATGAGTTTGTAGATGACATCGAGGCCGACATTGATGACCACGATCATCACCGCGACGGTGAAGACGATCGCCTGCAGCAAGAAAAGGTCGCTCTTCTGGATCGCCTGCATTGCCGTGAGCCCGAGGCCGGGCCAGGCGAACACCGTCTCGACCACCACTGTGTAGCCGGCGAGCGCACTGATCAGTTCCCAGCCGGCCAGTGTGACGAATGGCACCAGCGTGTTGCGCATGGCATGCACCATCACCACGCGCCTGAAATGCAGTCCCTTGGCGCGGGCGGTGCGGACATATTGCTGGTTCAGCTCGTCGATCATTGACGAGCGCACCAGCATCACTAGCCGGGCCAGCGACGGCAGGGCGAGCGTGATTGCCGGCAGGATGTAATATCGCGCGCCACCCATTCCCGATGTCGGCAGCCAGCCGAGGGTGACTGCAAAGAACACGATCATCAAGAGGCCGAACCAGAACTGCGGCAAGGACAGCCCAAACAGGCCGACAAAAACTGTCGTTCGGTCGACCAAGCCCCCGGGCCTGAGTGCGGCGATGGCGCCGAGCGGCAGCGACAGCAGGATCGCCAGGCCGAGTCCGGCACCGATCAGCTTGAGTGTATTTGGCAGGCGTTCGAGCACGACGTCGAGGGCCGGCCGGCGCTGCCACAGGCTCTCGCCGAAGTCGAGGCGGGCCATGTCACCGACGAAATCGACGAACTGCGTGGCGATGGGACGGTCGAGGCCGATCTGTTGGGCAAAGGCCGCGCGCTGCTCGTCGGTTGCCGAAAGCGGCAGCATTACCTTGACCGGATCGCCGACCATGCGAGTGGCGATGAAAACGATCACGGTCACGCCGATGACGACAAGGAGACCTTGTGCAATTCGGCGGAGCAGAAAACCACCCATATTCCTCTCCATTGGCTGGAGCCGGCTCTCCCTTGTTGAGCCGGCTCCAGAACTGTTGGGGTTCGCTTATGTTTTTGTTCGAACCCGCAATTGTCGTTGTTATTCCGTGACCTTCATCTCCTTGACGAGCAGCTTGGAGTCGACGCGAGGCTGCCATTCCAGGCGCTTGGAGAAGCCGTAAATGTCCTGCTGGTTGAGCAGCGGGACGAGGTACGACAGGTCGTACGACTTCTTGGTGATGGCGTCATACATTGCCTGGCGCTTCTCGACGTCGGTCTCGGTCCTGGCAGCGCTGATCTGGTCTGACATTTCCTGGTCGCTGTTGGACGCGGAACTCGCCTTGCTCTGTAGCACGGCGGTCATTTCACGGTCGACGTCGAGCAGTTCGTTGGAGTTCGAGAGGAAGACCGCATCCGGCCGCGTGTTCTTGTCGAACAGTTGGTTGAGGTATTCGCCGAAGTCCTCGATCTTGATGTCGACGTTGAGGCCTGCGTCCTTCCAGTAGGCGCCGACTGCCTCGATCAGCTCGCGGTCCTTGAGCCAGCGACCGGCCTCTCCGACGAGCTTGATGGTCTTGCCCTCAGCACCCGCTTCCTTAATCAGGGCCTTTGCCTTGTCGAGGTCAAACACGTAGTCGGGCAGTGCCTTGTTGTAGCCGAAAGCCTTTGGGTTGACGACCTGCCCCTTTGCCGGTGTGGCGTAGCCGCCGAACAGGCTCTCAGCCAGCGCCTTGCGGTCGACCGAGATGTTCATGGCCTCGCGGACGCGCGGATCCTTGGTCACCTCGTTGTCGGTCGACACGATCATGAGGCTCGTTTCAAGGCCGCTGACGGCCGCGAACTTCGGTGCCTGCTGGGCGAACTCCGGCAGAAGGTTGGTGATGACATCGAGTTCGCCCGCCATAAGCCCGGAAAGGCGCGTGCCGGATTCACCGACGAAGCGGTAGGTCACCTTGTCGATCGACGCGGCATCGCCCCAATAGTCGGCGTTCTTTTCCAGCACGATGTCTTGGCCGCGGTTCCAACTGGTGAACTTGTAGGGGCCGGTGCCGACCGGTGCTTCGGCGAACTTGGCGTCGGCAGCATAGGTCGCGGGGATCATCTTCATCCAGTACATGCGCGACGGCAGGATCGGATCCGGACCCGAGGTGATGATGCGCACAGTCAGGTCGTCGACCTTCTCCGCGCCGGTGATGGTGCCGAAGTAGGCGGCCTGCTCCGACTTTAGCGCCGGATCTATGACACGCTTGACGCTGTTAACGACAGCATCCGCGTTGAATGCCTCGCCATTGTGGAACTTGATGTCGGGCCTGAGCTTGAACTCCCAAGTCTTGGCGTCAACCTGGGTCGGCGCCGCAGCCGCCAGTCCGGCGACTAGTTCGCCCTCGGGCGTGCGCGCCATCAGCGTCTCATAGACATTGTCGTTGATCGCGCGCTCGCCGCCGTCGTCGCGCACTTGCGGATCAAGCGTCGAAGGCTCCGATCCGATCGCAATGGTGATGTCGGCGGCGTGCGCCGACAGCGGTGAAAGTGCCATGATTGCCGCAAGTGCGGCGCTGCTTGCCAGTCTCGTCAGTAGATTCATCGGTCCACCCATTCGCCATAGATAACAAAAACGACCTGATGCGCGCAGTCTTGAGCTGCGTTGATATTGCGGGTCGCCATTTCCCTCGACCAGAAGAGTGGATTGTATGCAATTGACTGTCAAGCGATTGTTGGTCAACTTTTCTGACGATAGCAGGCCGAGACTCGACAATTCGCCGAGTTGTGCTGTAAATAATTGAAAATGCACAAAATTTAGAACGTGATTGCTGAAATTTCGTTCACGAATATCACGGAGGTAACCGGGTCAGTCACTTCTTTGGCAATTTCTTGGATATAGTATACCAAAAATCATCGCTGTAGGAAGGATGCCGGCTATGTTAGGCCTTCCCAGGCGGTCACGTCTGCGGAAAATACTTCGTCGCGACAGCTACGGCTATGCTGGTGTTCAACGACAAGAGTGCAAATTGCGGCATCCTGTTGGTGCAGAAGGTCGTGTTATTCATATCCGCTGATCTCCGGCACGTCATGTAATTGCTGGCCGATACTCATCTCGGTAAAGAATCTTCTTGCGCGCTCTGTTATTGCGTTTCTCGCTGACATCGATGCTGAACTGCTGCCCGCGCGAGCTGTGTTGCGCGGGCAGCGGCGATTTCGGCTTTTGCGGTGGTGGTTCAAGGAATGCGCCGCCACGCCGGCGGCGCTTGCGTCAGCTGAAGTAGCGCGGCGGCAGTCTGACGGGATCGTCGTCGAGGCGCTCATACATGGCCGCGATGTCGAAGAGGCGGTTTTCGGTCCCGTGTCCTCCGACGATCTGCAGCCCCAGCGGCATGCCGTTGCCGGCCTTGCCGAAGGGAAAGGCGAGCGCCGGGTGGCCGGTCAGGTTGGCCAGGATGTTGGGGATCGGTTCCTCGAGGAAGTAGAACTTGTCGACTGTCTTGAGCGGTCCCGCCGGTGCGAGCGCGCCGGGCAGCAGGATCGCGTCGATGGTGGCGAGGCTGGCGTCGATCTGCCTGCGAAGCACCTCGCGCAGCGTCCGTGCCGCGATGACGTCGGCGGCAGCGAGGCTCTCGCCGACAAGTGCGCGGCCACGGAACATTTCGCCGAAGGCGGAGAAGGTGCCGCGCACTTCGGCGCCGTAATGTGCCGCGATCTCGGCCATCATCACCACGGCGCCGGGCGCGTGGAAGGTTTCGAGCGGCGGCAGGTCGAGTTCGACGATCTCGCCGCCATTTCGGGCAAACAGGTCGAGCGCGTTTTGCATCGCCGTTGCCATTTCGGGGCGCAGGCTGCCGCCCAACCCCCATGCACAGGCGGAGATGCCGAGGCGCATGCCGGCAAATGACGGCACCTTGCCCGTGAGCATCGGCCTGTTTTCGGTCTCCGACATCGCGGCATAGAGCCTGCGGCAGTCGTCGACACGCGCGGCGATCGGACCGCAATGGTCCATAGAATGCGCCAGCGTATCGATCCCGTCCACGGGAACGACGCCGAAGCCCGGCTTGAATCCGACCATGCCGCACATGGTGGCCGGTAGTCGGATGGAGCCGGCGGTGTCGGTCGCCACCGATCCCAGGCACAGCCCGCCGGCGACCGTGACACCCGACCCGCTCGACGAGCCGCCCGGGAACATCTCCGGACACCACGGATTGCGCGCCGGCGGAAACGGCAGGTCGAAGGACGGGCCGCCGAAGGCCAGTTCGTGGCAATTGGCTTTGCCGATGATGATCGCGCCGGCATCGGCGAGCCGGCGCACGACGGGTGCATCCTGCTTCGGCCTGCGGTCGAGCCGCGAATGCGAAGCGCCGGTGTTGGGCATGCCGGCAACCTCGACGATGTCCTTGACCGAAATGGGCACGCCCGCCAGCGGGCCGACCGTCTCACCGGCGGCTAGGCGCGCGTCGAGACGTTGTGCCTGCGCCAGCGCCGCCTCGTCGGCGACATGGATGTAGCCCGAAAGTTCGCCGTCGAAACGTGCGATGCGGTCGAGGAAGTAGCCCGTCACCTCGACGGCGGCGATCTCGCGGCTGGTCACGGCGGTAGCGAGTTCCGCGATGGAAAGCTGCTCCAGTCTGCTCACGGCTTGTTCTCCCGGTCCTGCACGCGGGCCAGTTCGGCGACGCGCCTGGCCAGCCGTTCGAGGACTGAAACGCCACGCGCGAAATCAGCAGCTTCGGCAGCGCTTGCCTCGGGCGGCAGCACGATCTCGCGAAGGTCGGGCGCAGGCGGGGTCACGTCGCGCATGTTTTGTCCGGGGCTGAGAGATTGGAATTGATCAGTATACGTCTGTTATGCATTGTTGGCACCGGTCGGGATTGGGGCCGATCAGGGATCGGGTGGGCAGCGTGAAGCAGAATGAAAAGCCGTTCGACGTGGTCATTGTCGGCGGCGGCATCGTCGGGCTGTCGGTGGCGCTCGAAGCGCAAACGCGCGGCCTGTCCGTCGCGGTGATCGACCCTGATGTGGCCGAGGCCCGCGCGTCTTTTGGCAATGCCGGCGTGCTCAGCCGCGGCTCCATCTTCCCGATGGCCGCACCCGGCATCCGGTCGCGCCTGCCGCGTTATGCGTTCGGCCGCGACATTGCTGTACGCGCCCGCTTGCGGTCGCTGCCACACCTCGTGCCCTGGCTGGTGCGCTTCCTGATCGCTGCCGAGGAGGGGGCCTGGCGCCGCGCGGCGGTGGCGATCAACCCGATGGTCGCCGAGGCGTTCGACCGTCACGTCGTGCTGGCTGATCTTGTCGGGGGCCGCCATCTGATCAAGCGCAATGGCTGGCTCAGGCTCTACCGTAGCACCGAGGCCTTCGCCGGCAGCGCGCTGGAGCGGGCGGTTCTGAAAGAGAACGGCGTCCGCATCGATTGCCTTGGCGAAGACGAGATCCGTCAGCTCGAACCGCATCTCGCTCACCGCTTCAGCAATGGCATCTTCTTTCCCGACACCGGTTCCGTCGAAAGCCCCGGCGAGCTGGTCGAGCTCTGCCGGCAGGCGGCCGAAGCGCGGGGGGCTGTCCTGATAGCTGGCAAGGCCGAGGTCATTCTCAATGGCGGCGAGACCATGGCGGTCATGGTGGCCGGTCGCCGCATCGAAGCCCGCCATGTCGTGCTCGCCGCCGGCGCCCGTTCGGCGATGCTTGCCCGGACACTCGGCTACCGTTTCCCGCTTGCGGCCGAGCGCGGCTACCACCGCCATTTCGCCCTGGCCGATGGCGTCGAACTGCGCCGTCCAGTCTATGATGCCGCTGGCGGTTACGTGCTGTCTCCGATGAACGGCAATGTGCGCCTGCTCACCGGCGTCGAGCTGGCGCGGCCGGACGATCCTGCAAATCATGCACAGATCGACGGCGTCGAGCCCGACGCGCGCCAGACGCTCGGCTTCACCACGCCGGTCGACCACAAGACCTGGCTCGGCAGTAGGCCATCGACGCCGGATGGACTGCCGGTCATCGGCCGCGCCGCCCGCCATCCCAGGCTGATCTTTGCTTTTGGCCATGGCCATATCGGTTTCGCCAACGGGCCGATGACAGGCGCGATCGTCGCCAGCCTGATGCAGGGCGAGCGCCCACCGGTGCCGATTGCCGCCTTCGCGCCTTCGCGTTTCGGCGGCTAGAGCGTTTCCGCTTTTCTTCGAAATGCGGAATCTCTCTATTTTCTTGTTTTTGCGCAATTCCGGTCGGAAAACCGCTTCACACTTTTCCTGGAATTGCTCCGGGCGGCGGAGCGCCGTCACGGCAGCGTCAGCCCGCCGTCGACATGCAGCGACTGGCCGGTGATCTGCCTGGCCTCGCGCGACAACAGGAACAGGATCGCCGCCGCCACGTCGGCCGGTTCGGTCAGCCGGCCTGTCGGCGTGACCGCAATGGCCTTTTCGAGTGCCGAGGTCGTCGCCGCGAAATGGCCGGTCGGGTCCTTGCGGGTGAAGCCCGGAACGACTGAGTTGACGGTCACGCCTTTGGGCGCGAGTTGCACGGCCATCGATTTCGCCAGCGCCTCGAGTGCGCCCTTGGCCGCCGACGTCGCCGGAAAATGGATGTCGGCAGTGCCGAAGATGTGGGCGACGAAGGAACTCACCACCACCACGCGCCCGCAGTCCGAGGCGACGAGGTCGGCCATCGCCGCATTGACGAGACGCAGCAGTGCGGTTGGCATCGTCTCGAAAGCCTGGGTGAGATCTTCCGGCCTGACCTCACTGAGCGTCGAGCGTGTCGCCTGGGCAGCGTTGGAAACGATCTGGTCGACGCGGCCGAAGCGGGCGCGGGCGGCAGCGACCATCGCCGTGGGCACATCAGGATCGGCGAGATCGCCGAGCACGATCTCGGTCGCGGCCCCCGATGCCTGGCAGGTTTCGGCGACGCTCTTCAGCCCTTCGGCGTTCTTGCGCGTGTGCAACACGAGCCCGATGCCCAGCGCCGCGAGCCGGCGGGCGGTTTCGGCGCCGATGCCGCTGCCGGCACCGGTGATGAGCACGATGCGATCGAATGATGTGGTCAAGTCTTTGTCCCCGAGGCTGTTGAGAATGATGTTTGCATGCGCTCGGCTTAAGCGCCTAGTGCCACGCCGTCCTTGCGCTTGTCCGAGCCGCCGAGCAGGCTGCCGTCTTCGGCGCGCAGAACGAACTGCGCGCCGCCGAAATCGCTTCGGCCGGCCAGTTCGCCAGCGCCTTCAGGGTCGCTGTAACCGGCATCGCGCAGCGTCCTGACGATGGCATCTGATGTGCCCGGCTCGATCGCCAGCGCCTTGTCGCCCTCCAGCCGCCAGCGCGGCGCGTCAATGGCCGGCTGCAACTGCTCGCCCCAGGCGGCGAGGCGGACCATCATCTGGACATGGCCCTGCGGCTGCATCGCGCCGCCTACGACGCCGAAGCCGGCATGGAACCGGCCGCTCTTCAAGGCTGCCGCCGGGATCACCGTGTGATAGGGTCGCTTCGACGGTCCCGGTCCGTTGATGTGGCCGGGTTCGGAAAAGCCGTGGCCGCGGTTCTGCAGCACGAAGCCGGCGCCGGGAACGGCGATGCCGGAGCCGAAGCGCTTGAAGATGCTGCTCATCAGCGTCACCGCCAGACCATCATTGTCGACGACCACGGTGCAAACCGTGTTGCCGGCGGCATCGGCAACGGTTTTCTTGGCCTTTGCCATGGCGCGTCCTACGGCTTCGACCATGGCAAGCGTGGTTGCGGAATCGTCGCAGTCGAGTGGCGAGGAATCGAGTTCCTCCAGCGCGTCGAGCACGGCCACACCATGGGTGTTGGGCGGGCATTCGAGCACCGTCAGGCCACGGAACTTTCGTTCGAGCGGCAGGACGAAGTCGCCGCGATGGCTGGCGAAGTCCTCCACCGACAGCAACCCGCGCTTGGCCTGGTTCGCCGCCGCTGCCTGGCGGGCCGGGGCGCCGAGATAAAAGGACTCAGGGCCGTCGGCGGCGATCGCTCGCAACACCGCCGCAAGCTCTGGATTGGCGAAACGCTCGCCAGCGCGTGGCGTGCTGCCGGCACGGTAGAGTTTTGCGCTGGCGGGATCGAGCTTGATCACCGGCTCGAACACCGCCCATTCGCGCGCGGTGATCGGCAGGACGGCAAAGCCATGCTCGGCAAGTGCGATTGCCGGAGCCATCAATTGGGCAAACGGCAGGCGGCCGAAGCGGGCGTGCAGGTCGAACCAGCCCCGCACCGCGCCCGGCACGGTGACGGACAGGCCGTGCCGCTCCGGGATGCGCTGGTTTGGCAGATTCTCCACCGCCTCCACCGACAATGCTGCCGGCGAGCGACCGGTGCCATTGTAGCTGATCGCATGGCCGTCCGGCTCCACAAGCATCGCCAGAAGGTCGCCGCCTATGCCGGTCGCCATCGGCTCGACCACACCGAGGATGGCGTCGGCCGCAATCGCAGCATCGACGGCGGAACCTCCCGCCGCCAGCATGTCGTGCGCCGCGCGCGCGGCGAGCGGGTGACCGGTCGCCACCATAGCGATTTTGCTGCGAACGCCAACGTTGCCGTGTGTTTCGGAGCTGTCCATCGCCGTTGTCCTAACCTGTACCAGGCGTTCGATCATCGCTTTTATAGCATACTGTATGCGCGCATTGGCTGCGTTCACCAGCACGACAGTAGAATGCGGCTTGCGTGGATGTCAATTTGGTATACAGTATCCTAAATCAAATTTGAGAATCGACAGGGGATACCGAATGACGATAGCGATGAACCCGGACGAATTTCGTACCGCACTTGAGAACGCCATCAAGGGCAAGAGCGCCAACAAGTCGCCATTCAGCCTCGCGTGGGCAAGTGGCAAGCTGAGCCGCGACCATCTCTCGCGCTGGGCCGAGAACCACTACCACTATGTCGGCCCCTTCGCGGACTACCTCGGCTACATCTATGCCCGCATGCCGGAGCAGTATGTCGAGGCGAAGGATTTCCTTCTGGCCAACATGTATGAGGAAGAGATCGGTGGCGACCGTCACACCGACCTGTTGATCCGCTTCGGCGAGGCTTGCGGCACTAGCCGCGAACGCATGACTGACCCGGAGAACATGTCGCCGACGACGCGTGGCCTGCAGAGTTGGTGCTACTCGGTAGCGATGCGCGAGGACCCAATCGTTGCCGTGGCGGGCCTTGTCGTCGGACTCGAATCCCAAGTGCCGTCGATCTATCGCAAGCAGACGCCGACCCTTCGCGAGAGCTACGGCTTCACCGACGAGGAGGTCGAGTTCTTCGACTTGCACATCGTCTCCGACGAGATTCATGGCGAGCGCGGATACCAGATCGTTCTGGAGCATGCCCGTACCGTCGAGATGCAGCAGCGCTGCCTAAAGATCTGCGAGGTAGGTGCCCAGATGCGGCTGCTATACACCACAGCCCTCTACAACGACTATGTCGCCGGTGATGTGAAGCTTGGGCGGGTCGCGCCGATGGAGCCGGAACTTGCCGGTATCGGCGGCGTCTGAGTCAAGCACATGCCGAGAGTCGTCATTCACAGCAAGGGCGAGGCCTTTAGCGGCGAGGTCAAGGAGGACACCAACCTCGTCGTCCGCGCCGGCATCAAGCAGTTTCCCTATCCGCACCTCGCATACAAATGCGGCATGGGAAAATGCGGTACCTGCGCCAGCCGCATCCTTGCCGGTGCAGAGCATCTGCCTCCGCCCAACTGGAAGGAGAAGAAGCAGCTCGGCGACAAGATCGACGAGGGCTTCCGTCTGGTCTGCCAGCTGTGGATCAAAAACGACATCGAGCTTCGACAGGAAAAAGTGACGGAGCAGGCCTAGCGGCCGAACTTCCCGTCGCGCCGGCGTGGTGCGGCAATTCCGAAACAAGGCGGTCGACGGCGCGTGAGCGCAGCCTCGACGCGCGAACAGCAATCAGCATGAGGTGAAGCCAATGTATGTGGTTTTGACAACCAAGCCGGGCGAGTTCCGGACCGAAATGAGCCCTGGCGTTCAGCCGGTCGAGACCTACGACTACATCTTCTACGGCCGCAAGCGGGCGAGCTTCACTATCGCCCGGCTCACCGACGAAGGCCATGCCCGCATCCGCATAGTCGAGGACGAGCCCCCGCAGATCGAAAACAACGTGCCCTGCAAGCTGTTCGAGAAGTTCGACACGGTCGAGGACGCTCGCCACGAGCTCAAGACGCTGACCACCTACGGCAGCATGGACATCCAGCTCAAGCTCGTCTGAGGGGCCGGCCAGCATCAACATACATCGAACGCACCGATGATTAACATCACCTTCATCACCAATGGCGGCAAGCAGGTGTCCGCACCCGACAACAGCAACCTGCTGCGTGTGTCGCTGCGCGAGAAGGGGGGCATCCCCTTCAAGTGCGGCGGCGGGCTCTGCGGAACCTGCCGCTGCAAGATCGAGACCGGCATCGAAAACACCGATGCCGTCAAGCCAAAAGAGCGCAACCACCTGACCGTGGACGACCTCGCCGCCGGCTTCCGCATGGCCTGCCAGACCTTCGTACTCGGCGACATCAGCGTCTCCTGGGTGCCCAAGACGCGCTGACGCGCCCTTCTCCGAAAGCAGAACCGACTGATGACTGAGCAACATCTGAACTACATCGCCGGCGAGTGGCAGCCCGCGCGTGCCGGGGCCACCTTCGAGAACCGCAATCCCGCCGATGAGCGCGACCTGATCGGGCTGTTTCCTGACTCCGACGCCACCGATGTTGCCGAGGCGGTGGCAGTGGTTGCATCTGCGTGGCCGACCTGGGCGGAGCAGTCGCCGGAGGTGCGCGCCGACGTGCTGTTCAGAGCTGCCGACCTGATGTCCCAGCGCGCCGACACGATTGCGGCCGAGCTCACCCGCGAAGAGGGCAAGACGCTGATCGAGGCGCGCAACGAAGCCAGGCGCATTGCTGCCAACTTCCGCCTCTATGCCGGCGAGGCGCTGCGGCTGAATGGTGAGACCTATCCGAGCGAAAGCGCGCAGCTGGTGCTGTCGGTGCGCCAGCCTGTCGGCGTGGTCGCCGTCATCACGCCGTGGAATTTCCCGCTGTCGATGGCCGCCCGCAAGCTTGGCCCGGCACTTGCCGCCGGCAACGGCGTGGTCTTCAAGCCGTCCGAAATCACGCCGCTGATGGGCCAGCGACTGGTCGAGGTCTTGCTCGATGCCGGCCTGCCTCCGAAGCTTGTCGCGCTCGTCCAAGGCAAGGGCGCCAAGGTCGGCCAAGCCATAGCAGCGAGCCCCGGCGTCGATGCGCTGACCTTCACCGGCTCCTACGCGGTCGGCAAACAGATCGCCGCTTCGCAATCCACCGATACCCGCGTGCAACTCGAGATGGGCGGCAAGAACGCGACAGTCGTTTTGGCCGACGCCAGCATCGACAAAGCGGTAGCCACCATCGAACGCGGCGCCTTCGGCCTCACTGGCCAGGCCTGTACCGGAACCAGCCGGGTGCTCGTCGCCCGCCCGCTCTATGCCGAACTGGTTGCAAGGCTGGAAAAGTCCGTTGCCGCCGTCAAGGTCGGGCCGGGCACGGCAGAAGGCGTGCAGATGGGGCCGCTTGCCACCCGCGCGCAGTACGACAAGGTGCTCGCTTATGTAGGCATCGCCCGCGAGGAGGGCGGCCGCGTCGTCGGCGGCGATGCGCTGCGCGAGGCCGACAGCAGTCTGGCGCATGGCTATTTCGTCCGCCCGGCCGTCGTTTCCGACCTGCCAGACGACAGCCGCCTGTGGCGCGAGGAGATCTTCGGACCGGTCGTCGCCATCCGTCCTATCGACAGCCTCGACGAAGCGATCAAGCTGGCCGACGACACCGAATACGGTCTCGCCGTCTCGCTGGTAACTGGCGATCTGCCGTCGGTTTTGCGCTTCGCCCGCGAGACCCAGCATGGCATCGTCAAGGTCAACAGCCCGACCACAGGCGTGTCGCTCAACGCCCCCTTCGGCGGCCTGAAGCATTCGAGCAACCAGGCGGCGAAGGAGCAGGGCGGCGCCAACGTCATGGATTTCTACAGCCGCATCAAGAGCATTTATCTTGGGGCCTGACATGCTCCAGTCCCTGCTCGAGTTGATGCCCGGCGACTTAGTGCCGGGACATCTGTTCGGCATGGGTGCCATGGTCTTCATTGCTGCCCTGCTGCAGGGCATAGGCGGGCTCGGCTTTGCTATGGTGTCGGCGCCGCTTGCGATGCTGTTCTTCCCCGAGATGGCGCCCGGGCCGTTGCTGGTGCTCGGCGCCGGCTTGGCGCTGCTCGGCCTTCTCCGCGACTTCGACGCCGTCGACTGGCCGAGCGTGACCACGCTGATGGCCGGCCGTGCCGGCGGCACACTGGTCGCCGGCGCCACGCTCGCGGCGCTGCCCACCAATGCGTTCTCGATCGTCTTTGCGGTGTTGATCCTTGCTGGCGTCGGGCTGAGCTTCGCCGGCTGGAAGGTCAGGGCATCTCACCCCAACATGGCGCTGGCCGGCCTCGCCTCAGGGCTGATGGGCACCATCACTTCGTCGGGCGCGCCGCCCTTCGCCATCGTCATGCAATATGTGCCGCCGCGCCAGATGCGCGCGACGATCAGCTGCGTCTTCTTCGTTGGCGCGATCCTGTCGCTGCTGATGCTGGCCTATGTCGATCGTTTTACCCTGCCGCAGCTCTGGCTCGGCATCCTGCTCTTCCCGCTGATGCTGGGTGGCTTCTTCGTTTCGAGCCGCTTCGTCGGCTATTTCTCGCCGCGCGGCGTGCGCATCCTTTTGCTCACCATGTCCGGGCTCGGCGCGCTTGGCATTCTCACCCGAACGCTGGTGCAATGATGATCCATATCACCGACGCCATGGTTGAAAAGGCGGTCAGCGCTGCCGACGCTCGCGCCGTGCTGGCCGATGCCTTCCTGTCTTTCGGCAGGCAAGAGGCGGCAATGCAGGCGCGCATCCGCAGCGAGGCCGACGGCGTCAAGCTGTCGACGCTGGGCGCCGTCATCCCCGGCCAGCAGGTTTTGGGCGCCAAGGTTTACAGCACGATCAAAGGCCAGTTCTCCTTCGTCATCTTGCTCTTCTCGTCCGTCGACGGCCGCGCGCTCGCCACTTTCGATGCCGGCGCCATTACCCGGCTCAGGACCGCCGGCTGCTCGGTCATCTCCGCCCAACGGCTTGCCCGCCCTGACGCGTCGACGCTCGCCATCTTCGGCTCCGGTCCGCTGGGCCGGGCGCATGCGGTGCAGATGGCCGAAGCCTTTCCGCTCAGGCACGTGCTGCTGGTGAGCCGGTCGTCCGATCCCGCATTGGCGGCCGAGCTGGAAGCTGCCTGCGGCGTTCCCACGAGAATGGCCACGGCCGAACAGGCGGCAGCGGAAGCCGACATCGTCATTACCGCCTCGCGATCGCCAACTGCATTGTTTTCGGGCGACCTGCTCAAGCCGGGGTGCTTCATTGCTGCCGTCGGCTCGAGCCTACCCAACACCCGCGAGCTCGACGACCGGGCAATCGCACGTGCCTCGCTCGTCGCCGTCGAATGGCGCGAACAGAGCCTACGCGAAGCAGGCGATCTCGCGCTGGCCGATCCCCAGGCGCTCACTGCGGCCAAAGTCGTCGAGCTCGGCGAAATCCTCGCCGGAAGGGCGCGTGGCCGCACCTCAGATGATGAGATCACCGTCTACAAGTCTGTCGGCGTTGGCCTGCAGGACATCGCGCTGGCCGGGCTAGCCTACCGTCGGATCGTTGGCCAGGATTGATCTGGAGGTGGCCCACAGGCTGGGGCCGGTGATTGCCGGCTCCCGACATGGGGCTATCTCTTCTTCACTGCCTGCCGTGCCTGCTGTAGGCGCGGAGCTAAAGGTTCGATTGCGGCGCGTTCAAGACTGGCGACCGGTGGGTGCCTCAGGGTGACACGAAAGCTGATATTCAGGTGCCCCTACCAGCCCCAATTCGCCGGAGAGTTACGACAATCGCTGAGCGCCTATTCCTGTGGCATCTCGGCAGCGTTGTAGACGTGGCGGGCGGCAAGCAAGGCGGCGAGTTCGCTGTCGCCGGCGATGACCGCGCGGAGGATGCCGGCATGCTCTTCCCAGTTCTGGCGGCCGCGGCGCTTGCTGATCGGGGCGAACAGCATCACCGTCCGATCGCGCAGCGAGCGCACTATGTCCTGCAGCACCGAATTGGCGGCGACGGTGGCCAGCGCCTCGTGGAATTCGGTGTTCTGGCGCGAGAGCAGCACCGGATCGTCGGTGTCGGCCAGCTTGGCGCCGTCGTCGAGGATGCGTTGCAAAGCGGCGATCTGTTCGGGGTCGTGGCGCTTGGCGGCCAGCTTGGCGTTGAGCGCCTCGAGCGTAGCGCGAACTTCGACCAGCTCACGCTTCTGCTCCTCGCTGAACACCGCAACCGATGCACCACGACGCGGCTCGATGGTGACGATGCCCTCGGCGGCGAGTTCGCGCAGCGCCTCGCGCACCGGCATGCGCGACACGCCCATCTCCTCGGAGAGGCGGCCTTCGACAAGCCTTTCGCCGACGCCGATTTCGCCGCTGACGATGCGCTCGCGCAAGGCGGCGGTGATCAGCTTGGTGAGCGGAGCGTGGATTTCCCCGAGTATGACGGTCATGGTCTTACACTTCCTGTGGCAAGGGTCGAATCAACCTGCGGAAGCAACGCCTTGTGCCGGACGATATAGCGTCCTGGCTTTGGAGTACAGTATTCAATCAGCACCGCCCATCTGGTGCATTTCAGGCTAGGATTCGAGCCGGATCGCGCCCACGGGTGCCGCCGCATAGGGAATTCCTAGCAAATGGTCGACGCCGTCATGCGGTCGCCCGGCGGGCGTTGCGACTGAGATTTCCATGTTGCCCTCGCCCTGCGCTCGGTGTTCGCCGCTACTCCGCCGGCACCAGCGTGTGCTGGAAGTTGAAGGCGTCGGCGTAGATGAAGCCGGGATTGGCGCCGTTCTCGACGAACAGTTTTTTGGCGCTCGATATCATCTTGGGCGAGCCGCACATGTAGATGGCGTGCTCGGAAAGGTCGCCGATATCCTCGGCAGCGATCTCCTGGACATAGCCCTGCCGTCCTTCCCAGCCCGGACCGGGCCGCGACAGCACCGGCACATACTGGAAGTCGCACAACCGCTCGCCCCAGGACTGGATCACGTCATGCAGATAAAGGTCCTCTTCCGTCCGCATGCCCCAGTAGAGCGACACTGGCGGGCAGTCGGGATCGTCCATCAGCGATTCCAAGATGCTCTTGATCGGCGCCAGCCCCGTACCCGTCGCCACCATCAGCAGCGGGCGGAAATCCTCCTTGCGGCAGCAGAACAGGCCATGTGGCAGCTCGACGTCGAGCCTGTCGCCGGGGCTGAGCCGCAGCAGTTGGCCGCCGGTGAAATGGCCGTCGCGGACGCGCCGGATATGCAGGTCGACGGTCTTGCCATTGGGTACCGAAGCCATTGAAAAACTGCGCTTGTTGCCATCGTCGAGCAGCACGTTGAGATACTGCCCTGGCCGGTAGATCAACTCCTCCGAGCCCGGAAGCGCGAGCGTCAGATGGACGACGTCGCGGCCGACATTGCGGACCGACTGGACGGTCGCGGCATACCGTTCGGGATCGGAGCACGGATCCATCGGCCGTTCGGTCGAGATCAGCAGGTCGCTTTCCGGGCGTGCCTGGCAGGCAAGCGCGAAGCCTTCCTCCTCGTCCTCCGGGGTGAGTGCCAGCGGGTATTCCTCGTAGCGGACGCAGCCTTCCATCAGCCGCACGCGGCAGGTGCCGCAGCCGCCCTCGGTGCAGTCATGCAGCAACTGGACGCCCTGGCGGATCGCCGCCATCAGCACGGATTCTTCCGAGGCAACGGTAAACTGGTCCTCGGTTTCGAGGACGCGCACAACATGGTCCATCCATGTCTCCACTGTTCGGTTGGACGCGGCGCTGCCGCTTCGGTCACTTCTTGATGTCGGCCTGGACCATGACCTTGTGGCCCTTGGGTTCCAGTATCGCTTGCAATGCGGCGAGCGCCGCCACGCCGCAGGCGATGTCTTGTTCGCCATTGCCGCCGCTGAGGCCGACGCCGCCGATCACCTCGCCGTCGACGACGACGGGAAAGCCGCCGACGAAGRCGGCGAASYKGCCCTSGAAGCTSMRCTGGATGCCGAAGGCCTCGTTGCCGGGCAGSGCMGGGCCGTTCGGCGGGGTGGTGAACAGATGCGTCGAGCGCTTGTGGCCGGCGGCGGTGAAGGCCTTGTTCCAGGCGATCTGCGGGCCGGTGACGCGCGCGCCGTTCATGCGCTCCAGCGCGATCGGATGGCCGCCGTCATCGGCGATGCAGACTGTTTCGGGAACATTGAGCTCCAGCGCCTTGGCCACAGCCGCAGCCATCATCACACGGGCTTCTTCGAGTTCGAGTTTCAAGACCTGTTTCACGTCGTTGTCGTCCGGTAATTGTTGGCGTTTGGGTCAGCGAGGGAACGCACGAGGCAGGGCCGCCCCGCGCGCTCCCCACTGTGGCGGGATCAGGCGGCGAGCAGTTCCTCGAGCGGCAGCTCGGCCGCGACATAGTCGTTGTAAAGCGCGGTGGTGTAGAGCAGCCGCATCTGGGCACCGACCTCGCAGATCTTGAGGCAGCGCTGCTGCATCTCGACGGTGCGGGCATGCTCGAGCACGATCTGGTAGCCGCGCTCGCCATGGATTTCGTCGGAGACGATATGCAAGTCGAAGAACTCGACCTCCTCGTCGGTGAAGCCATATTTGTCGCGCAGGGTCGGCGTCTGCTTGCGGTAGATCGACGGCACCTGCGATTCCAGGCCGACGACGAGGCCGGCAACGGCGACGATCGGGTCTTCGCGCATTGCAACCGAATAGCACCAGCTCTGCAGGCCGCGTGTCGTCGGCGACATGTTGTCGGAGTCGCGCATCCTGTCGCCTGTCGTGCCGCAGGCTTCGCCGAAACGAACGAGTAGATCGGTGTGACGGTCGCCGCCGATCTCYTCCTCRTACATGTTGGCGAGCAGGAARTCCTTGGCCTCGACATGACCCTCTGGCATGCGGGCATAGATGTAGCCGAGGTAGTCCGCGAACGGCCCGACATAGTGGTAGTGGTTCTCGGCCCAGCGGGCGAGATGCTCACGGCTGAGCTTGCCGCTTGCCCAGCCGACGCTGAATGGCGACTTGTTCGCGCTCTTGCCCTTGATGGCGTTTTCCAGTGCCGTGCGGAACTCGTCCGGGTTCATTGCGACGGTCATTCATTGCTCCTTCGGGTCGTCACATGTCAGGTCATTTGGGATACTGTATACCAAAATGACCCGAGTGCAAGAGCCGCTGGTCGGAGCGCATACCGCCCTCTACCGGATGAAGAAGGGGACGAGTGATGGCCTTTGGCGAACTGGGCCCGAGGCCTGCTTGCGAAGAAGCCCTTCACGCTTGTCGCGGTTGCAGTCGCCAACAAAATCGCCCGCATCGCATGGGCGATCATGGCAAAGGGGCATGAACTTCACTCCGGAAGGCCGGCCTTGCGGTAGCCATCGACGAAATGTTCGAGCGTTGCAGCGTCGCGAAATGGCTCCGTCGAGGCCCAGTGGCGGGTTGTGAAATTCGGATTGCCTGTGAGGAACAGTTCGACCTCTGCGCGCGCCTCTTCGAGCCGGCCCAACTGGGCAAGGCTTGCCGCCAGGAAACGGCGTGAGCTTGTACGATAGGTCTCGTCCTTGTGCAGTGTCTCGACAGCGGCTTCATAATCGACAGCCGCATATTGCGCCTGTCCGAGCGTCAGATAGTACCAACTTGGCGGAAACGGATTGAGCCGGAACGCCTTGCGAATGTGCTCGAGGCCCTCCTCAACCCGCCCGGCCAGGACCGCGATGTCGGACAATGCCGCCCAGGTGTCGGCCTCGTTCGGGTCAAGCTTGATCGCCTTGGCGAATTCCGCATCCGCCTCGGCGAAGCTGCGCTCATAGGCAAGCAGGTAAGCCAGGACCCAGCGACAACCAGCATCGTTGGGATCGATCGCGACAGCCTTTCGCGCCAGTTCCAAAGCAACCCTACGAGTAGGCTCTGCTGGCCCGCCGCTATGTATCCATCCCATCCAGTGGTTCATGGCAAGCCAGCGATGGGCCTCGGCGTATTCCGGATCGAGCGAAACAGCGCGAGAGAGCATCAGATGGGCTTCTTGCGCCGCCTGCGGCATGTCATCCATCAGCTTGCGCGCCCGCACGCAGAGATCGTAGGCCTCGAGATTTTTGGGCCGATTGCGCGGTGGCGGCGAGCGCAGCCGGCCCAGCAACGCCTCCACGATCTTGCCGGTGACCTCGCCCTGGACGGCAAAGATATCTTCCAGGCCGCGATCGAACCGTTCCGCCCATAAATGATCGCCACTCGCCGCGTCGACCAGCTGAGCGTTGATGCGCACGCGTCCCGCCGCGCGGCGTGCGCTCCCCTCCAGCAGGTAGCGCACGCCGAGCTCTTCGGCGATCGCGCGCACGTCCGTCGCCTTTCCCTTGTAGGCGAAGGMSGAGTTGCGGGCGATGACGAASAGGCCAGAAATCCTGGACAGGTCGGTGATCAGGTCTTCGGTCAACCCGTCGGCGAAGGAGGCTTGCTCGGGATCGTGGCTGACATTGACGAAAGGCATCACGGCTATCGACGGTTTGTCGGGCAGCGGCAAGAGTTTTCGCATCGCGCCATGGATCTGTTCGACGGCTCCCGTGAAGCGGTAGCCGACGCGTGGAACCGTTGATATCCATTCACCGCCGTCGTCGGCGGGGCCAAGCAACTTCCTGAGCTGCGCGATCTGGACGGTGAGGTTGCCTTCTTCGACGGCTGTGCCCGGCCACGCGRCGTCCATCAATTCGGCCTTATCAAGGATTTCGCCTGATCGTCTGACGAGCGCCGCAAGCAGCTTCAGCCCGCGGTGGCCGACGGCAACGGGAACATCGTTCCGAAGGAGCGTTCCCACATCCGGATCAAGCACGAACGGACCAAAGGCAAAGCGCGCTCCCTGCATGCGACGCATCTATAGCTCGTTTGGAAGTTTTTGGAACTATTTGGCAGAGCTTAACGACGACGGTGTTCGTATCCTGCAGACTTCATCCTCTTTCAGGTCGAGGGCGGTGGCCCTCAAATCCGATGGAGGCTGCTATGAACGATACGTCCACCCTCACGTCGGCCCCGCATCAGTCAGCGCAGCCGGGAACGCCGATGGGGCCGGCGGACGTGACACGTCGGCACCTGATGACTGTGCGAAGCGTGATAGCGACTTGGCGTTGGCGCATACATTCTCGCTGGGACCTTGAGCAAAAGTCGAGGGCCGATCCCCATTTGATCGACGATATCGGTCTGACGAGGCGGCAGGTCGAGGCGGAGATCGCCAAGCCCTTCTGGCAGGCATAAGGCGAATGTTGACATGACATAGGATCGTCAGTTTCCGTGTTCCGCAGTGGTTCGTCGGCATTTGCACTGCATGAAATCACCGCAAGAGAGATCGGATCCCATGGGTCGCGATGGAGGCCTCATCGCAACCGTCAGGGTGTTCGATGTGGCACAAAGGCTGACCTATCCGCTGCTCAGCCCTATCTTGGAGCGGCAGGGGGGTAGCACCAGAGAGTTCAGCGAAACGGCGGCTCGTCGACGCGATCATCCAGAAAACTGACACCGCTTCTCGCCCACCAGTGTCATCGTGATACTCGGCGCTGCACACCTGGTTAGGAACTGGGAAGGCCAGCCTGCGACAGCATTTCAAGGAACCTCGAGTGATGCAAATCCTTGACATAGCGCGGCACAAAGCCAGGACAGACATTGCCAAGGTTGAGATGCGGAAGCTGCGAAAGGCAGTGATGGATGGCCCGGGAGGCCTCTGCCTTGTTGCCCGTTGCAGATGCTGCCGCAGCCCAATATAGGGCACCCCGAACGAACCCTGGCTTAGTCCGAACCACCTTGCGGGCGACTTCAAGCGCCCGTTGATCGTCTTCGCCGGCGAACCGCGCCATTACCACGCTATGGTGTCGCCAGAAGTCGATAACGTCATGCGTTCCGAGGCGTATCGCTTCGTTGGCCTCGTGTAGCGCTTTATTGACCTGTCCGCTCAAGGCAAAAAGCATTGCAAGGTCGCCGTGACCACTGGGGTAGCTTGGGTTGACGCTGATGGCATGCCGACATTCGGTGATCGCATCTTCGATACGGCCAGAGCTCTCGAGCGCGAATGACAAAACGCACCGGGCAATTTCATCGTCCGGCACGGCCCTCACCGAGGCTTCCGCAAGTGCGAGCGCATACTCGATTTGCCCAGGCTCCCGAGGCAGTGCTCCAAAAGCTATCCCCATTGAAGTTATGATCGAGAGTGTCCGCTGCGCGCGCGCGTTGTCGTGACTTAGCGAAAGAGCTTTCTCGGCGAGCTCCAAGCCTACCAACAGCGAGTCCCGCGTCATCTCGAAATATTTCATGAGAGCTTCGTTCACCAGCCTGCGCACTTCAGGGGGGCCGGGTGGGCTCTTGTCGCGGACCTTCCAGTTCGTCAGCTGAAGTTCGAGGGTGACGGCAAGCACGACCGACTGTGCTATGTGGTCCTGGAACTGAAGTGCGCTCTCAGAGTGGCCATCAAACTTCTGGGCCCAGACGTTCTGACCGCTGGCGGCATCGACAAGCTGGACATTCACCCTCAGTTCGTCGCCAGATCGCTGAATGCTGCCGCTCATCACGTAGCGCGAGCGCAGCATTCCTGGCGCTTTGGCTTCATCGCCTGCGCCATTCTTCTCCAGGGCCGGCAACCTGGAGAGTACGACATAGTCGGCCACCTCGGACAAAGCCGTGGTGATGTCCTGGACGAGCCCTCTGGCAAAAAAGTCGTCGCCTCGCTTTCCCGTCAGGTTGACGATGTCGGCGACGCTGATCGACGGGCGCTCGACGCGCTGGCCGGTCGGAACACTGGGTGGCTGCGGATTGGACGCGTTACCGCCGGCCGACAGAGACTGCCATAGTGCTTGTGTCTCGGGGCTGACCGTGACGCCGAACTCCTTCTTCAGAACGTCCTTGCAAGCCTCAAATGTCCGCATGGCCCTGTGTCGTTGGCCGCACGCAACAAGCAGTTCTATCTTCAGCCGATAGGACGCCTCCCGCGTCGGTTCCATGGCCAGAAGCCGATCCGCAATGACGAGCCCAGTTTCCGTGTCGACCAGACGGGCAAGCTTCTCAAACGACTCAAGTGCGCGGCTCAGGAGCCGGTCGCGTTCCGCTGCGGCCCAATCATCGAAAGCATTGCTGCCCAGATAAAGTCCATCGAGGAACGGTCCGGTGTAATGGCTCAGTGCCGTTTCGAGTTCCAGCGAAGAGCGGGCCAAAAGCCCTGATTCAAATTCCTCTACGTCAACGCGAACTTTGTCCGGCCTGAGCCCGATTAAATCCTTCCGAAAATGGATGAGATCCACACCTGCTCGCGAGAAATCCCGGCGCAGAACGCTAAGCGTTTGTCGTAGGCTGTTTCGTGAGTGGTCGCTGTCGCTATCGCTCCATAGCAAGTCGGCCAGTCTTTCCCTCGTCGCCGTCATGCCAGGGCACCGGGCCAGATAGGCAATGATTGCGGGTCCCCGCTTTCCGGTCAGCCAGAGCGAGCCAACAGGCTCCCAATCAATTCGGAAGCCGCCGAAGAGCGAGATTTTGTTTGCAGTGGCGCTGTCTTCACCTGGCATTTGCCCAATAGCTTCCCACCAGCCCAAATCCTAACTCAAAACTAACGCCCCGCAAACCAACGGCCCGTGCATTCAAGCGCTGTCGTGACGGAGGATCAATTAGAAATCGCTAAAAGCCATCTGAGCAAGATGAGGGCCTGTGTCAAAGCTGCAAGCCAATCTGCTGCTTCTGCTTGCCGCCGCTTTGTGGGGCTTTGGCAACGTCGCGCAAAAGACCGTGCTTATCCATCTCGATGCTTTGAGTGCGGTCGGCTTGCGTTGCCTGATCGGCGGGCTGCTGGTGCTGCCCTTTGTCCTGACCGAACGGCGCGCGCCCGCCGGGCCGGGTCATTTTTCGAGCCTCGCCAAGGTGGGCGCACTGTTTGTCATCGCGATCGTGCTCCAACAGGTCTGCTATCTCGGCGCCTCTGTCACCAATGCAAGTTTCCTGATCAGCACAGCTACGGTAATGACCCCTATCGCCGCCTGGCTACTCGCCGGCGAACGGCCCACGGCGAGCATCGCCATCGCCGCTGGCCTGACCGTTGTCGGAGCCCTGCTGTTGTCGGGCGGGATTGCGAGCCTTGGCTCTGGTGACCTCACGGCCCTTTTGTCGGCCGCCTGCTACTCGCTCTGGATGATCGAGCTTGGCCGCCATGTGCAAGCCCATGCGCGTCCGTTCACAGCCGCTGCAGTGCCGTTTCTTTGCACCGCCGCTCTTGCCCTGCCGGTCGGGGCAGTGTTCGGCAATCGTCGCCGGCCGCAATTTTTGCGGCCGGTCCAGAACTGATCGTCCTTGGCGTGTTCTCTACGGCAATCGCTTTCGGCATGCAGGCGGCGGCCCAGCGCTTCACCTCTGCGAGCCATGCCGCGGTGATCGTCAGTGCCGAGAGCGTTTTCGGGACGCTTGGTGCCGCGATCTTTCTCGGCGAGCGGTCCTCGACCATGGGGGCTTTGGGTGCCGCGATGGTTCTCGTGGCCATCCTGTCGGTCGCAATGTCGAAGGGATCGACACCGACAAACGCGCCCCGGCGGAACGCCCCCATCCGGTCCTTCGCTGCTCCGTCCTTGCCTATGCCACTGCCCGTGCGGGCAAAGCCGATCGTCCCACCGCCAACTAAGGGTCCAAAAGTGAGGCACGCTATGATCATTGCCGATGCGAACGGCCAACTTATCGCCCCAGCATTGCAAACCGTGGCGAGACTTCGTCTCCCCGCATCGGGGACTGCCTTGCCGGAGGCCGCCGTGCAGATAGCGTCCAAACTTGTCGCGAGGGCACCACAATGACGTCGCTGGCAACTCTTTGTCCGCGCCTGGTATCCGCGTTTCGCGCCCGCATGAGCGGCCCCGGTGGCTACTACAACAGTGGCAATGCACTCGGCCTCGTCGCGGGTCTTGGGGTCCAGATCGCCACCGCACCGGCCGGATCGCCTGGCGAAAACACTGTCATGGCGGCGATGGTCGACTATTTCGCCGGCAGCCACAGCGCTGTCGCGCTGACGTTGGCGACGCTGGTCTTCTTCTGGGGCGGCGAGGCCTATCACCGGGCGTGGGCACAGCCGGACGCTCCCGATCCGGCCCTCAACCGGCTGGGCGACCTCCTTTCTGGCATAGGTGCGATCGGACTCGGCATCGCGCTGTTGTTGCTCGGCGATCCGCTGCTTGCTGCAACCTCCGGGCTGCTGCATGCGCTGGGTAAATTCGGCAGCGCCTTTCACCGGCCGGGCACGCCGGTTCCGGTGTGGCCAGTCGCTTGGCCCGACCCGTTTCGTAGCGTCGTTCTCGCCAGCAGGTTGCCGGCAATGCTGGCAACGGCGCTCGCCCTCGGCTCGGCCTTGCCGCAAGTCTGGCCGGACGGGCCCCTCACAGTGCTCATCATGCCGATAGCCTTGCTCGGTTGTTACTTTTTATGGGCCAAGGCCGACCTGCTGCTGTTCGGCTCGGAGGCCAAGGTTCCTCGCCAGATTTCCGAATATTGAAATCGATCGCTTTCAACCCAGCCAGACGCGGAAAAGGAAAGTGCCATGTTTGGAAAAGCGCGCCAAGACGTCGGTCGCAAGCTTTGGGCGCGCCTCGATCCCGTGCAGGTGCCGTCCCTGACGGTAACCGGGTGGCCCAAGGGCCCATTGAGACTGGCCGCCACACTTGCGGCGTCAATGTTCTGGGGCCTGCAGGCGCATGCTGCTAACGTCGATGTGGCTGTCGTGTTCGCAGTCGACTTTTCGTCCTCGATCGATCCGGATATAGCCGATCTCCAACGCAAGGGACATGCCGCAGCGCTGACGTCGCCCGAGATTGTCGCCGCCATTGCCCGCAATTATCTCGGCTGCATTAGTGTAACCTACTTTGAATGGTCGAGTGCCGGGCGCACACGCATTGTGCTGCCGTGGACAAGGATCTRCTCATTGAAAGATGCCGAGGCTGCTGCACTGGTGATCAGCGAGGAAGGCGATACCGGCTTTAGTCGCAGGGGGCGAGGTAAAACGTCCGTTTCCTCAGCCATCGACGTGGGAAGTCTGCTCCTTGACCAGTTTCCGGGAACAGCGGCTAAGAAAGTAATCGACATCTCGAGCAATGGCGAAAACAATGACGGCCTTCCTGTTCACCCAAGCAGGTTGAACGCGATTGCTAAAGGGTACACGATCAATGCGATCGCCATTCCGACGGAAGGTGAGAACCCCGACCAAAGGTTGGCCTCGTATTTTGCCGACTCCGTCATTGGCGGTCCCCAAGCCTTCGTGGTTGCCCTCAAAGGTCCTGGCGACTATGCCACGGCTCTCCGCCGCAAATTGGTGGCTGAAATAAGCATGAACGTTGACCCACAGTTTTCGCAAGAGGCGGATGAGCGTTCTTCGCGGTTGTGTCGCAATTGCTGAATGCAGTCACGGTTGGCCAAATCCAGGCGCAAGCACATGATCTTCGAAGTCAGCTTCGCGTGCGGGGTGGCACATCGGCGGCGAGAGGGTCTCCAACGGGACGGCTGCTTGTTGATAGCTTCGAAAGCTGACCGACGGCACGCGACCTCGAAGCGGATGAGGTGGATGGCTCCCGCTCCCGGCATCTGAGTGCCAAAATGGGTTTGCTGTCTGGCAACCCAAGCAAAGGAGCCATCCGCCATGCAGATTACCACCGTGGGCCTCGATTTGGCCAAGCGTGTTTTTCAAGTTCATGCCGTTGACGCGTCTGGAGACGTTGTCGTGCGCAAGGCACT
>NZ_JBFUIP010000048.1:0-36276 GCF_056401815.1 Aminobacter sp. P4_D5
GATCACCGCAGGCCGGCGCGATCCGATCTGTCCGCCCGAGATCACCAGCCGGCTGGATGCCTGTTTGCGGGCCGCTGGGGCGGATGTCCGGCTTGAATGGCACGAGGGCGGTCATGAGGTGCGCCCCAATGAAATCGAAGCGGTGAAAAGCCTTTTCGCCACGGCAACAAAGGAGTTGGAACAATGAGCGAGGAACTGGCGGCGATCGAGCTTGAGGATCGTGGCACAAAAGGGCGCTATGTCATCCGCGGTGCAGGCGGTGCCGAGGCCGAGATGACCTTCACCACAGTCAGCGAACATCTGTTCATCATCGACCATACCGAGGTGCCCGATGCTTTCCGCGGCCAAGGTGCGGGCTTGAGGCTGGTGACACGGGCGGTGGAAGACGCGCGCGCGGCGGGCAAGAAGATCATTCCGCTCTGCCCGTTTGCCGCAGCCCAGTTCCGCCGTCACCCGGAATGGGCCGACGTTCTGAACAGCTGACATCAAATCGCGCATGACCGGCTGAGCCGGCGCATTCAAACCAACTCGAAGGGCCGACGCAGGCGACTGCGTCGGCCCTTTCGTTATTTTCGTATTTTGCCCACATAGGGGCGGGCTGTTACAAAACCAGGCTCGACCGCTTGCGGGATAGCTGCAGCATGTCAGTGGAAATGACTGATTTGTGAACGTATTGCGCCCGGTATGGCAGAAATGCTGACTGTTTCTGAGGCTTTGAGATTGTTTCATTAGATGTCGCTGATCGGCATCGGCGAGATACAAAGCGCGATTACATTCACATCAATAGGGGAATGAAATTTACCGAAAAGGTAATCCAATGTCCGGTTCCAAGCAGGTTTACGAATTCGATCGCCAGCTCCAGCCGCGCTCGCGTATCTATCGCCGTCCGCGCCTCGCTATTCGCCAGCGTGCCAATGAGCACCCGATGGCCCTGTTTTCAGTTCTGGTGATTGCATCGCTGTCGTCGATGGCACTAGCGCCAACAAGCGGACCGGCCTTTGCCTCGATGGGATCGTCACGGTCGATCGATGGCGCGCACACCACCGCCAAGACCGACCGACTGCTGCAGTCGGAAACAGAGATTGCATGCCATGGGCAGGCCTGGGGCGCGGAGAGCGAGGTCTGCGTCGAGACCATCGCCAGGGAGACCGGTGCGCGCAAGGTGCGCCTGATCGCCAGCGCCGAACCAGTTCGTACCACCCACAATATCTTCTAGGCGTAGGGGCCTGCCGCGCTCTCACATCCTCCAGCGCGTACCTCCCCCGCAGCTTCGGCTGCGGGGGCTTTTTTTGTGCCGAGTTCTAAGTCTGGGCCTTGCAGCGAGGTTCAGGCGCTGTCGGCGACCTGGTCGCTGACCGCGCTCAAGGCACTGCGCACGTCGAAGGTGCTGAACGGCTTTTCCAGAATGTGCGGCTTGAGGTTTGGCGGCAGCTGTTCGAGCTCCGCCTTGGCGCCGATCAGGTCGCCGGTAACCAGCACGAAGCGCTGGGCCATGTCGGGCTGTGTCGCCACGATCTCGCGGAAGATGGTTATGCCGCTACGGTCGGGCATGCGCAGGTCGGAAAAGATGATGTCGGGCTGGTCGGCCAGCGCTTCGGCAACTGTGTCCCAGGTCGAAACAATGCGCGACTTGACCCCCATCAGCTCGAGAATGTCGGACAGCGACCCTGCGACGTCGGGTTCGTCGTCGATGATGACGGCATGACGCAAGCCGCTCGACTTGGGGATGGTTTCCAGCACAGCGCTGTGGCCGATGCCCATGGGCGGCAATTCGACGACGAAGCGCGCACCGGTTGGCTCCACCGGCTCGAACCAGACCTTGCCGTTGTGGCGGTCTACGATGGCTTTTGAGATCGACAGGCCGATGCCGGTGCCGACGCCGACCGGCTTGGTGGTGAAATAGGATTCGAAGATGCGGTCGCGAATCGCATCGGCGACGCCGGGGCCTGAGTCTTCGACCGAAAAGCCAGCGCTGCCATCGGCATTGCGGAAGGTCTTGACGCGGATGGTGCGCTCGCCAGTTGCGGCGGCCAGCGCGTGCTGACTGTTGACCAGGAAGTTGGCCGCCACCTGGGTCATGTGGTCGGCGTCTGCCATCACGCTCAGCGTGCCCTCGGCGAGATCGGTGTCGATGCTGATGCCGCTCGATCGCGCGCCGTAGGCGGTGACTTCGAGCGCTGCGCGGATCACCTGGTTGAGATCGGTCTCGGCCCGTGAGGTCGGATGCAGGCGGACCATGCCGAGGAAGCTCTTGACGATGCGGCCGCAACGTTCGGCGGCGGCACGCACCTTTTCTGCGCGTATCTTGGTCTGGGGGTCGGGAGCGAATTCGTGCAGCAACGTCGACTGGGCAACGACCACGGCAAGCGGATTGTTGAGCTCGTGCGAAACGCCGGCGAGAAGCGAGCCCATCGCCGCCATCTTCTCGTTTTGGTGCAGCTTTTCGCGCTGGCGGTTGATTTCTTCTTCGGCGCGATGCTTTTCACGCAGATCACGGATCGACCCAAAGATCAGGCGGCGGTCGGCCAGCCGCATCTCGTTGGCCGTAAGCTCGATCGGGATGATCTCGCCGGCGGCGTTCTGGGTCACCGTCTCCATGCGCTGGCCGACCATGGGTGCGCCGCGGCCGGCCAAATATTCGGCGCCGTTGTTGAAGCCCTTGCGGTAGTAGGCGGGGATGACGGTGTCGAGCAGGTCCTTGCCGAGGATCTCGTCGCGGGTCCAGCCGAACATCTTCTCCGCCGCCGGGTTGAACTCGATGATCGAGCCTGTCTCGTCGACCACCATGATGGCGTCGAGCGAGGACTGAAGCATTGTGCGGCGGATGATTTCGCTGACATGATATTCCGACAGCGAGCGTTCGATCGCGTCGCCAAGGGCTGCTGCAATGATTTCGAGCGCGGCGATCTCATCGTCGGTCCAGCTGCGCTCGACGATGCAATCGTTGATGGCGAGCGTGCCCCAGAGATGGCCATGGGCCGAAACCGATACCGACAGGAACGACTTGATGTGCTGTTGTTCGAAATCGGTGCGCAGGAAGCCGGTCAGGTCGCGCGTCAATCCAACGAAGATCTTGCCTTGGCGGACTTCTTCGGCGAGGCGTTCAAGCAAAGGGTCGGAGTCGACCAGCGCCTGATTGATCGTTGTCGGTGGCGCGGCGAAGGCGTCAATCTGCGGATCGACCCAAAAGGCGGCGATCGACTGCGCGAAGCCCTGGCCGGGCAGGTCGCGCAGTCTGAACAGGATGGTGCGATGGCCCCTGAAGCCGTGCGCAAAGCTCGCCAGGATATTGTCGATCTCGATCTGCCAATCCTGAGCCTGGCGTAGCCGGCGCACGATCTGCCCCGCCACGACGGTGGGGCTCGGCGTACCCGACGAAATGTCGGTGCGTGAGAGGGTCAACAGGGTCATCGCGGTTCCTGGCGGGGCCGGAGGCTTCAGCAGCCATCGCTGCCGGGCAGGGAGAAGATATAGCCTTCCCCGCGCACGGTGCGCAGAAATTTCGGGCTCGCCGGGTCGTCCTCGATCTTCTTCCTGAGCCGCATGATGCGGATGTCGACGGCGCGCGAGGATTCGGGGTCTTCGGCAAAGCCGATGGCCTCCGAGATGGTGGCGCGGCTGAGCAGCCGGTTCGGCCTGGTCAGGAAGACCTCGAGCAGATCGAATTCACTCTTGGCCAAGTCGATGATGGCGCCGCTGTTTCCGGTGACAAGCCGGCCGTCGAGGTCGGCCTGGAAGGGGCCGAAGGCGATGGTGCGGCGCGGCGGCTGGGCGGCAAGCAATGACCGCATGAAGCTTTCGGGCTGCGGCACACGGCGGATGACGCTGCGCACRCGCGCCAGGAGTTCGCGCAGTTCGTAAGGCTTGACCATGTAGTCGTCGGCGCCGATCTCGAGGCCGACTATGCGGTCGAGCGCTGTGCCCGCCGCTGTGGCGTAGATGATGCCGATCGGCATCCTTGAGCGCAGCCAGCGGCCGAGCGACAGTCCGTCTTCGCCGGGCATGGCGATATCGAGAATGGCAAGCTGGAACTGTTCGGTTTCGATCAAGGCGCGCAGGGCAGCAGCGCTCTCGAGGGCGGTCACATCGAAGCCGTTCGCGCCGAGATATTCGGCGACGGCGTCCCTCAAGTCGGGCTCATCTTCGACGATGACAATCCGAGCACGCAGTTTGGTCTCGCCTCCGCTACCGGCGGAAAGTAGATTGGGTATAAACATGATGTCCAGTGATCATTTGGCGTGGGCAGTTGCTAACGGTACTGTGCCTCGTTAGGGGCGAAAGAGGCTTCGGGCAGCGTGGACTGGGGACCCATCCTCGGCCAAGCGCGTCTCGCGGCATCTTCTTGCCTCTGTAGGCGCCGACGCGTCCGCCGCGGCAGGCAATGATCGCGATGAGGCTGATGTTGCGGGGTGGAACGTGGCTGGAAGATCGGTCGTAGCACTTGTCGCCATAGCGGAGGTCATCGCCTCCGACCTGACCGATCATCTCGACAGGCGCGGCCATGACGTGCGCACTGCCAAGCGACTGTGGGAAGCCGAGTCGCTGCTGGCCGCCAAAGGCATAGACGTTGTTGTGGTGGGCGACGCGTTTACGCCGGCCGATGGGCGCGAGCTGCTGCGCCGTTTCGGCGGCGAGGGCGGGCCGGACTTCGTGCTGATCTGTCGGCCGGGCGAACTGGTCGACAAGGTGCTGGCGCTGGAACTTGGCGCCGCCGACGTCGTGGAGAGCCCGCTCAATGTGCGGGAACTCGCTGCGCGCATCGGCGGCCTCCTGGCGCGCCGGGGACGCGGCACGCAAGAATTGGTGGTGCTGGAGAATTCGACGGTCGACCTGCGCTCGGCGCTGGTCATGCATCGATCGGGCGAGGAAGAGCAGCTTTCGCCAGGCCAGATCGCCTTGCTCAGGCTGTTCCTGTCGAAGCCCCGACGGGTGCTGACGCGCGACGACATCATCGCCGCGGCGCCGGCCGAAAGTGCCGACGCCTTCGACCGCTCGATCGACTCGCGCATCGTGCGCCTGCGCCGCAAGCTCGACACCGAAAGCATCACGACCATCCGCGGGTCGGGCTACCGCTTCGATCCACCGACCAAAGCAGCCGGCCAGGAGGCCGGCACTGCTCCAACCGAAAACCAGAACTGATCTCGCTTGCGCGACCAAGATTTCAGCGCGCCGAAGCGGCAACGGCTGGCGTGACCGTCTCGACGACGGACACTGTTTCGGCATGTGCCCTGTCCTTGAGTAGCACGCTTGCGAGGCCCGCGAAGCCGAGCAGCCCCTGGGCATAGAGCAGTGCTGAAAGCACTGACGCTGCGAATTGTCTGTTCATGGCCGTGGGCCCCGTTTCGGTTCCTGGGGTTCAATCAAGCCGACTACCGAGATACCCGCGCCGCCTGACCTGCCGTGGACGGCGCGGGCACTCTGTCCTCGCAGCGAAAGACGCGCGAGGTTTCTGTTCACCGCCGCCTGGCACGAAGCCAGGCACCCACGCCCATGGACCCGGCGGATGCGCAGAGTTTCGATGAACAATGCTGCTGCAAAGAGGGTGATGGCGTGGGTTGCCGGGGCCATGTCCTGCACCGGCGAAAATTCCGCGGCCATGGCGTTGCCCGGGTCGGCCATCATGCCGATTCCCGACAGGATCGCCGTGGCGACTCCCACCCGCAGGAACCAACTTGCTGCCAACCGTTTCGCGCCCATCCAACTTTCGCAACATTCGTTTCGTCGAGGCTGAATGTGCAGGCACGCTGTATCGGGAAGATGCCGCCAAGCGCGCTTTAGTGCTTCCAAATGTTTCAGGTTTGTTGCCTAGCCGCGCGCCCCGAAGTGTCCTCGCAAGTGCCGACTGTGAGCGTGAAATCGGCCTCAGCAGAAACGAATATGAAACATAAAGAATATCTAAACGAAATCATTTCGAAACAGGAGAAGGGCAAAAGGCGTTCCATTCCGAAACGCATTTTCGCCGGCGTGGCCGGCTGAGGGGACGCTATGAAGACCGAATTCAAGAGAAAGCTGATCAACGTCGCTGCCACCGCCATGACCGGCGCGGCACTGTTGTTGGCCGCCGGCCAAGGCAATGCTGATGCGGCAAGCAAGATCGTCGCCAAGGTGTCGATCAGCCAGCAGCGCATGCAGGTGCTGATCGACGGTCGCTCGACCTTCGTGTGGAAGGTGTCCACGGCCCGCAGGGGGTATGTGACCCCAAAGGGCTCGTACAAGCCGACGCGCATGCACGAGATGTGGTATTCGAAGAAGTACGACAACGCGCCGATGCCGCATTCGGTATTCTTCAACGGCGGCTATGCGGTGCATGCCACCAACCAGGTCAGTCGGCTGGGCCGGCCGGCGTCGCATGGCTGTGTTCGGCTGCACCCGGACAATGCGGCCGATTTCTACGAGTTGGTCCAGGCCTACGGCCCCAAGAACACCAGCATCCAGATTGTTAAATAGGCGCCTGCGCCGACGCCCAGCTTTTTGTCCCTTACGTGTGCCCGTCCAGAAACAGCGAAGGCTGATTTTGGGCGGTCGCGCGCGTTTTCGCACCTCTTCAATGACGCCGCGACCTATCCGGCTGGGCATTTCTTGGAGCGTTGCACGGCAGTGCACAAATTCCTCTCACTCCCTTCAGCCATAGCGGAAATGCCAGCAAAACGGTCAAAGATATGGCGATTTCCTACATTTTGCACGCCTGTGCAAAATTATGCCGAATCCGGATTGACATGAACGTACCGGCAATGGAATGAATATGCCAACAGGCACGGGAATGTGCCGCACCGCCTGGAGGTGGTGGTGGCGTCGGAAGCAGGGACGGCGAGGAGTGTCGTGCGGCAGCGTTCGCGTCGACACAAGTTCCGTTTCAAGGCGCCCCAGGGAGGAGAGTTCATGTTCGTGCCATTGCATGAAAACCGTGGCGCGCGTCTGCCTGAGGTGGGCGTACGTGGCCAGTTCGCAAGCAGGGCCGAAAGGCACGCGCGGGGCTGTGCCTCGTGACCGATTCGTCCCAGACATCAGTCAAGGCAGTGGTGGCGCGGCCGCTCAGGGCCTCCATTGCTGCCCCGACCCGTGGCCAGCGCCTGCGCTACCGGCTCAAGGTTGCGCTCAGGGAGCCGACGACGACGATCGGCTTCCTTGCCGCGGCGCTGTTCACCTATCTCATCGTCGTGCCGATCATCTCGATGCTGTCGGACGCCGCGCGTGTCCAGTTCGGCGACGAACGCCGCATCAAGCAGGATGTCGGCGAACTGACCTGGTACTACATCGAGCGTGTGTTCACCTCGCGGGTCTCGCATGACCTGTTCTGGGAGCCGCTGGTCAATACGCTGAGCGTGGCGGTCGGCGCGATCGCGCTCTCCATGCTTGTCGGCGGCACGCTTGCCTGGCTGCTCAGCCGTACCGACATGTTCGGCCGGCGCTGGTTTTCGACCGCGCTGATCGTGCCTTACATGCTGCCGGCCTGGACCTTCGCGCTGGCCTGGACGACCCTGTTCAAGAACCGCACGGTCGGCGGCCAGCCGGGCTGGATGGAGTCGCTCGGCTTTTCGCCACCCGACTGGCTGTCTTATGGCCAACTGCCGGTGACGATCATCCTGGCGCTGCATTATTCGCCCTTTGTCATCCTGCTGTTCGGCAATGCGCTGCGCCGCTTCGACTCACAGCTTGAGGACTCGGCACGCATTCTTGGGGCGAGCCGGCTGACGGTTGCCCGCAAGATCATCATGCCGCTGATGCGCCCGTCGCTGATATCGGCGATGGTGCTGATCTTCGCCAAATGCCTCGGCGAGTTCGGTGTGCCTTATGTGCTTGGCCTGCCGGTCAATTTCGACGTGCTGGCGACCTCGCTCTATCAGAACATCGCTTCCCGCCAGGTTGGCGTGGGCGCCGTTCTTGCCGGCTCGATCATGCTGATCGGCATCATCACCATCACCATCGACGCCAAGCTGATGAAGGAAGCGCGCCGCTTCGTCACCATCGGCTCCAAGGGCTCGATGAACAGGCTGAGCCCGCTTGGCATCATGCGCCTGCCTGCAACCGGCTTTGCCGTTCTGATGTTCCTGCTCAGCGTCGGCCTGCCGATCGCGACACTGTTCCTGTCGACGATCATGCGGGTGCCAGCGCAGTTCAATCTCGACAATTTCACGCTCGACTACTGGATCGGCACCAACCTCAACACGGTGGCACTGCAGACCGGCATCCTGCTAAGCCCCGACCTTTGGAATGCTGCCTGGAACAGCCTGCGCATCGTCGGCGTCGCTTCGGTAACCTCCGGCATCCTCGGCCTGCTTGTCGGCTATGTCGTGGTGCGCACGCCTGTCAGGCCGCTCGGCACGTTCCTGCGCCAGGTGACGTTCCTGCCTTATCTCGTGCCGGGCATTGCCTTCGCCGCGGCCTACCTGTCGCTGTTTGCCGTGCCGCGTGGGCCGATCCCCGCACTTTACGGCACCACACTGATCCTGATGCTGGCGCTGATCGCCGACCAGATGCCTTACGCCTCGCGCGCCGGCATCGCGGCCATGATGCAACTCGGCAAGGATCCAGAAGAGGCAGCCCAGATCGCCGGTGCCGGCTGGTTCCGGCGCATGACGTCGATAGTCATACCGATCCAGAAAGGCTCGCTGACGACCRGCATCCTGTTGCCATTCATCTCCGGCATCAAGGGGCTGAGCCTGTTTGTTGTGCTGGCAGTACCTTCGACAGACGTGCTGACCACCTATTCGCTGCGGCTCGTCGACTACCACTACACGCAGGCCGCCAACGCGGTGGTGCTGATCATCGCCGGCCTCGCCTATTTCGGCGCGCTGCTCGGCCAGAAGCTGACCAAGACCAATCTCGCCCAAGGACTGGGGAACTGACATGCCGAAAATCAATCTGCGCGGCGTCGAGAAGAATTACGGGGCCAATTCCGCCAATGCGGTGGCCGATCTCGACCTCGAAATCGGCGACGGCGAATTCATGTGCCTGCTCGGACCGTCGGGCTGCGGCAAGACAACGACGCTGCGCATGATCGCCGGGCTGGAGCATCTGACCGCCGGCGAGATCAGGGTCGGGCCGCGCGTCGTCGACTCGGTCATCGAAGGCGTGTTCATTCCGCCGGAAAAGCGCGAGATGGGGCTGGTGTTCCAGAGCTATGCGCTGTGGCCGCATCTGACCATCGAGCGCAATACCGATTTCGGTCTCAGGCTGCGCAAGATGCCCAAGGCCGAGCGCGAGGAACGCGTCGACCGCGTGATGAAGACGCTCGGCATAGACAAGTACCGCGACCGCTACCCCTCGCAGCTGTCCGGCGGGCAGCAGCAGCGCGTCGCTTTGGCGCGCATGCTGGCGGTCAATCCGGAAGTGCTGTTGCTCGACGAACCGCTGTCCAATCTCGACGCAGCCCTCCGCCTCGAGATGCGCGCCGAGCTCAAGCGCCTGCACGCCGAATTCAAGACGACGATCGTGTTCGTTACCCACGACCAGTGGGAGGCGATGACGCTGGCGACCACGATCGCGGTGATGAGCGAAGGACAGCTGCAGCAGGTCGGTACGCCCAACGACATTTACGACCGGCCGGCCAACCGTTTCGTTGCCCAGTTCGTCGGCAACCCGCCGATCAACATCGTCGAGCTTGGCAATGCCAAGTCGGAGGTTTCGACCAGCGCCAGAGCGTTCCTCGGCGAACGTTATGCCGAACTGCGCGACGCCGGTTCCATCGGCATCCGGCCGGAGTCGATCAGGCTGGCAAGCGAAGCGGGCGAGGTGCCTGAGGGCGCATTCTCCGGCCAGGCGCAAGTGACGGGCATCCTGCCGACGGGCGGCAGCTGGATCATCGAGCTGACCTCGTCGGGCGAAAAGCTGTTTTTGACGACGCATCAGTCGCCCGAGATCGAGGTCGGCGAGAAGGCGATTTTCTGGGTGAAGCCCAAGACGCTGCACGTATTCGACGCAGCAGGCGACCGGCTCGAGGCTGCCGACCGGCTGCTTCGTCCCGCGAAGGTTCACTGAGAAGAAGACGGCGCATGGCTGGAGGAGCCATGGGCTGGAAGTGCAGGCACGAGACCGGAAACCAATGGGCCGCGGGATGCAACGCGGTTCAACAGAGGGAGGAAAACATGAGCAGATTTTTCACTACCAGGGCAAAGAGGCTTTTGTCGGCATCCGTGCTTGCGGTCGCAGCCGGAATGCTTGCAACGGCGGTACAGGCCGAAGAAAAATTCGACCTCAACGCGCTGATCGAAGCCGCGAAGAAAGAGCCGCCGATCAACGTCTATTCGAGCACCGGCAAGATCGTGAAGCAGGCCGAGAACTTCACCAAGAAGTACGGCGTGCAGGCGACAGGCACCAAGGCCAATGCCGCAGCGCAGCTCGAAATGGTGATCCGCGAAGGCCAGGCCAAGAATGTGCAGGGCGACGTGATCCAGATCAGCGACGTGCCGGCCGGTGTGGCACAGCTGGTGCCGCAGGGTTTCGTCGACAGCTGGCTGCCGCCGGATCTCGCCGACAAGATCCCGGCGCAGTACCAGAACCCGCTGACCGTCTCCAACGAAGCCAACGTCTTTGCCTACAACACACAGCTCAACGAAAGCTGCCCGGTCAAGAACATCTGGGAGCTGACGGAGGCCAAGTGGAAGGGCAAGCTCGCCATGCAGGACCCGCTCAACAAGGCGTCCTATGTCGACTGGTTCAACCAGATGGCGACCAAAGCCGATGACAAGGTGGCTGCGGCCTACAAGGAATATTACGGCAAGGACCTGGTGACCGACGAGTCTGGTGCCACCGCCGCGTGGGTGAAGGCGCTGGCCGCTAACGGCCCGCTGTTGGCCGACGCTGACGAAGGAGCCGCGCAGGCTGTCGGCGCACCGGACCAGAAGGAGCAGTTCGTCGGGCTCGTCAGTTCGGCCAAGTTCCGCAACAACCAGGATGTGGGTTCCAAGCTCGGCCTGTGCACCGGGCTCAAGCCTTTCGCCGGCTGGATGTATCCGAGCCTCGGCTTCATCGCCAAGGGCACCGACAGCCCCAATGCGGCGAAGCTGTTCATCCACTATCTGATGACCGAAGAAGGCATCGCGCCGCAGGCAGCCGACGGCAAGATGTCGACCAATAGCGACGCCAAGCTGCCTGACGACGAGCCTTCGGGCATCGGCAAGGCGCTCGACCAGATCTTCCCCTACGATTCAGCGACGGCCCAGAGCGACTGGGATGCGCGTCAGGATTGGCAGGACCTCTGGCGCGTCAACTACCAGAAATAGACTGACGCAACTGCGGCGCCCGGCATGATGCCGGGCGCGTCTGGCCGGATTTAAACGGGAGGAAACCATGAAACCGGCGTTTGACATGAGCAGCAAGACAAGCAGAGCTTTGGCGTCGACCGCGCTTGCGGCGGTATTTGCAGCCGCAATGTTCGGTGCGGCTCCGGCACGGGCCGACACCTTCGACCTCAATGTGCTGGTGGAGGCGGCGAAAAAGGAAGCGCCGATCAACATCTATGACAGCACCGGCAAGATCGTCGAGATGGCCGAGAACTTCACCAAGAAGTACGGCCTGCAGGCGACGGGTGTCAAAGTATCGGCGAACGCTCAACTGGAGATGATCATCCGCGAGGGGCAGGCCAAGAACGTCAAGGGCGACGTCGTGTTGATCACCGACGCGCCGGCAGGCCTGGCGCAGCTGCTGCCGCAGAAATTCGTCGAGAGCTATCTGCCGCCTGATATGGCCGACAAGATCCCGGCCAAGTTCCAAAATCCGCTCGCCATCACCACCAACGCCGCAGTCTGGGCCTACAATACCGAAGCCTACGACGCCTGCCCGGTGAAGAACATCTGGGAGCTGACCGACGCGAAATGGAAGGGCAAGGTCGCCTTCTACGACCCGCTGTCGAAGGGCACCTACCCGGACTGGTTCAACCAGACCGCAACCCATGACGATGACAAGATGAAGGCTGCCTACAAGGCGCATTTCGGCAAGGACATCGATGTTGGCGAAGACAGCGCCACGGCAGCCTGGGTCAAAGGCTTTGCCGGCAATTCGCCGCTGCTTGCGGACGCCGACGACGCGATATCGGAAGCTGTGGGCGCACCCGGCCAGACGGAGCCGTTCTTCGGCTTGATGAGCTCGGCCAAGTTCCGTGACAATGCCGACAAGGGCTTCAAGCTCGGGCTTTGCCAGGGCCTCGATCCCTGGCCGGGCTGGACCTACGTCAAGCTTGGGCTGATCGCCACCGGAACCAAGAGCCCGAACGCTGCCAAGCTGTTCATCCACTACATCCTGACCGAAGAGGGCATCGCGCCGCAGGTGAAGGATGGCAAGCTGCCGACCAACCCTGACATCGGTCTTCCCGCTGACGAGCCCTCGGGTATCGGCAAGGTGCTCGACAAGCTGCAGCAATACGACGCCTCGACAGCGCTCGAAGATTGGGATGCGCGCCAGGATTGGCAGGACCTCTGGCGCGTCGCCTACAAGAAATAGCTTTCCGGTGGACTGGGACGGGGCCCTTCTCCTTCGGCTCCGTCCACTTTTTTCCACCGGGCGACATGGAGATTTTTGAATGACCGGAACTTCGGCGAGGAAACTCGCGGCTCCCAAAGCGCTGCTGCTCGATTTCGGCGGCGTCATCGTGTCGACGGCGCATCTGCCGGGCTGGCAGGCTAAGCTGGCCGGGCATGTTCGTGGCCTGCTCGACAGGGCCGGCGTGGCGGCACCAGAGCTTTCGGTCGACCAGATCACCGACGACATCAAAGCTGCCGGTATCGCCGACTCGCATTGGAAAGATGCGATGTCGCGGCCCTTCGCACCGCGCGAATTGCGGCACGAGGAGTTCTGGGGCGACTTCGTCGCCGGCGACTGGCCGAAGGGTGCACACGACGTGGTCGTGGCTGAGGCCTACGATCTCTGTCGCAAGATGGGCAACTGGAAGAGCGAACGCGTCCTGCGCCACGGCATGCTCGATCTGCTCGACGCTGCCGACGCCGCCGGCGTGCCGGGCGGCATCGTCTCCAATGCGCTGTGCGGCCGGGTTCATCTCGACTTCCTCGATGCGCATGGGCTGACCGACCGCTTTGCCGTTGCGATCCATAGCGACGAGGTGAAGGTCAGGAAGCCGAACCCCGAGATGATTTTCCTGGCAACGCGAGCGCTTGGCGTCGAACCGTCCGAGGCCTGGTATGTCGGCGACAATTTCGACCGCGATGTTTTGTGCGGCAAGCGAGCCGGCATTGGCGGCAACATCCTGATGGAGGCCAAGGGCACCTACGATCTGCCCTATGAGTTGAAGCTCAAGCCGGACGCGATCGTTGCCGATCCGGTTGGCCTGCTCGGTCTCTTCCAAGAAGCCACGCGCGGGATTGCAGCATGACAAGCGTCGAAGAGYCCAAGCGCTTGCGGGTGATCGCCGAGCAGGCGTCGCAGCTGATGCGCGAGCCGCTGCTGGCGGCGTTCCGTTCCAACATCGCCGTCGACTACAAGGTCGACCTGCACGACGTGGTGACCAAGCACGACAAGGAATCGGAAGTGGCGATCCGCGACTTCATCCTGCGCGAGGTGTCTGATTCAACCGTGCTCGGCGAGGAGGACGGGGCCAGCGGCGAGGGTCGGGTGAAATGGTATGTCGACCCGATCGACGGCACGTCGAATTTCGCCCGCGGCTTTGCCTTCTGGTGCGTGTCGGTGGGGGCGGTGATCGACGACGAGATCGTCGCCGGCGCGGTCTACGACCCGGTCGCCGAGATGCTGTTTTCCGCCGACCTGACAGGGGCCTGGCTCGATGGCGAGCCGCTGCGCTCGCGCGCCATCGCCGACGAGCGCCATGCTACGCTGATCACGGGTTATCCCGTGGCGCGCGACCTGCGCCTCGACGGGCGTGAACAGGCGCTCGAAAATTTTGGCGAGTTGGCCGAGACATTTTCGACGTTGCGCCGTCCGGGCAGTGGCGCGCTCAGCCTCTGCCACGTCGCGGCCGGCTGGGTCGATGCCGCTGCGGGTTTCGGCACCAACCCCTGGGATGTGGTCGCAGCGATCCTCATCCTGAGGCAGGCGGGCGGCAGCTACCATCCATTGACGCTTGGCAAGGTCAGTGCGGACATCCCCGACTTCATGTGTCCGGGCTACGTGGCATTGGGCGAGGGGGGCGACTATCCGACGCTGATGCAGGTGGCGCGACGCATCTCCGACGGCCGCGATGCGGAGCGCGCACGGAATACGGCATGATGGAACGCGTGTGCATCCGCATGAAGTCACTGGATGTAGCGGGTTCGCTGAAATGCAGAAACATTATTTAACTTAAGGCGTTGACGATTTTGCACACCTGTGCAATTTGAGATCAACAACGACCCACGGGCGGCATTTAAATGACAGTTCACGCAACGGCCACCGAAGCGACAATCCAAACCGGCCTTGATCGGCGCGCTGCCTTTTGCCGCGACATCGCGCGTTCGGCCGGTGCTGTGGCGCTCGACGGTTTCATCAATCGCGTCAGTGGCTTCGGCATGAAGGGCCCGCAGGACTTCCTGACCGAGACGGACGCCGCCGTGGAGCGGCATCTCAAGGCACGCATCGCCGAAGAATTCCCCGAGGACGGCTTTCTCGGCGAAGAAGGCGGTGGGGCGATCAAATCGGATATCTGGGTCGTCGATCCGATCGACGGCACGGCGAATTTTGCCCGCGACATTCCGCATTTCTGCATCTCGATCGCTTTCGTCAGCAATGGCGAAACCGAGATCGGCGCGATATATAATCCAGTCTTGGACGAGCTTTATTTCGCTCGACGCGGGCAAGGTGGAACGCGCAACGAAAAAGCGCTTTCGGTTGCCAAGACAGGCGATTTCGATGCCGCCTGCGTCGAGTTCGGCTGGTCGAACCGCAAGACCAACACGCGTTATCTCGAAGTGTTGTCCAACATCCTCGAACGCGGCGCCAATGTTCGGCGCGGTGCGTCGGGCGCGCTTGGCCTTGCTTATGTCGCCGATGGCCGTTCGGACGCCTATGCCGAATTGCACATGCATGCCTGGGACTGCCTCGCCGGGTTGCTGATGGTCAAGGAAGCAGGCGGCGTGGTTGCTCCCTTCCTCTCGCTTGGCGGGCTGACCAAGGGCGGGGCGGTGCTGGCCGCAGCACCAGGTGTGGCGCCGGGCATGAGCGAAGCGACTGGCATAAAGCTCGAAGCCGGGCACTGAATTCTTCCGCACAGCATCATAACGAGCATCAAGGCCGAACGCCCCATGGACATCAACAGCCCGCGATATGAGCGTCCGGCGCTCAGCCTGATCGAACGCAGCATCGCCGGCTATGGCGTTGACGTCTATGTCGGCGGCATGGACGGCGCGGGCGACCTCGAATTGCTCAAGGAAAAGAACATCACCACGGTGGTGAACTGTGCGGTCAATCTCGACTTCAACTACGCGACCGAGCCGTTTGGCGAGGGCGAGGCGGCTGACGCCATCTACGGCGTCGGTGCCGTGCGCTACTACAAGCTTGGCCTGATCGACGGCCATGGCAACCCAGAGACCATGATGCTCGCAGGCTACTATCTGCTGCGCGGCGCGTTCTCGCAGCAATTGCCTGACAAAAGTACCTATCGCCGGCGCGAGAAGGGCAATGTGCTGGTCAATTGCCGTGGCGGCCGCAGCCGTTCGGTGACGCTGGTGGCGCTGTTCCTGCATGTCGAAATGCCCGAGAAGTTCCCGACCCTCGACGATGCGCTCAACCACGTGCGCACCAAGCGCGAGCTTCGGCCTGACGAATGGCACGAGGCGCCGAAGCCGATGCTGATCGCCGCCGCGCGCAAGGCGGCGCAGTGGATCGCAATGATCGACAAGGGGCTGCCGGAACAGCCAACCGGGCGCGCAGCAGGCGTCCTTGCCACGGCCTGATGATGGCGCGTGCCGCCCACGAGTGAGAATGAAATGAAGATTGCCGTTATCGCCGACCCGCATTTCCACGACATCACCCATCGCCAGGGCGGGTGGTCGGGCGACGGGGCGGCGATCCGGACGCTCGCCGACACAGCTGCGTCGACGCGGGTGTTCAACGAGAGCTTTCATGTGACCCGCGCGCTGCTCGACGACATCGTGCGCAGGGGCATTTCGCTGGTGGTGGTTGCCGGCGACCTGACCGACGACGGCCAGCAATCGACAATGGTCGCGGCGACCGCGCTTCTCGATGACTATTCCAGGCGCTTTGGCCTGCGCTTCGTGGCGACGCCGGGCAATCACGATCTCTACGCGATCCATGGCCGCCACCAGAGCAAGAGGTTTCTCAATCCCGACGGCTCGCACACGCTGGTGACAAGCGACGCAAATGTCGGTCAAGAAGCCTCCGTCGAGCGGATCGTCAGCGCCGAGATGTATTGCGGTGGCTACGGCACCGCCATTCCGGCCATGGGCGCCTATGGCTTCTTCCGGCGCGACAGCGACTTGCATTGGGAGTGTCCATTTGGCGCCGACGATGCGCTTGCGGCGCGCACCTTCGACATCGCCTCGGCCGATGGCCTGACCAAGCGGCGCATCATCGATGCGTCATTCCTGGTCGAGCCGGTCGAAGGGCTGTGGCTGTTGTCGATCGACGCCAATGTCTTCGAGCCGCGCGATGGCGATCTCGATCCGGCGCTGGAAAAGAGCTACCTCGACAGCACCGATGCTGGCTGGAACTCGATGCTTCGCAACAAGCCCTTCGTCCTCGCGTGGATGAAGGATGTTGCAGCGCGGGCCAAGGCTGCGGGCAAACAGCTGATCGCCTTTTCGCACTATCCGATCATTGATCCGCTCAACGGTACCTCGGCTGACGAAGGCAAGCTTCTGAACGATACGAGTTTCCTGCGCCGCACGCCGGGTGCGGAGGTTTCTCGCGCCGCAGCATCCACCGACATCAAGGTTCATTTCAGCGGCCATCTGCACATCAATGACACGGCTGTGTTTCGCGATGGCGACGATTTTCTCGTCAACATCGCCGTGCCATCGATGGTCGGCTTCCCGCCAGCCTACAAGATTGTCGATGTCGGCAGCGATCGGCTGGGGGTGGAAACGATTACCATCGCCGACGTGCCCGGATACGACGCGGCCTTCCCACACTATCGCATCGAGGCGGCAAGGGAGGGGCTTTCGGCAGCGGTGACGGAAGCGAAAAGCCATGCCGATTTCCTGAGCCGGCACCTCGCCGAAATGGTGCGGCACCGCTACTTGCCCAAGGAGTGGCCGCAGGATCTGGCCGGGCTTGTGCCTCAGCTGACACTTGGCGACCTGTATGCCTTTGCCGGCATATCCGGGCCGCTGACCGTCGAGGACGCGCGCGCCATCGTCGCTCACGAGCAGAATGGGACGGGACCGATGGGTGCGCTTCCGTTCTTCGAGGTGATCGTCGACTGGTATCGGCTGCGCAAGGGCAGGGAGATCGCGCTCGATTTCATCGATGCCGGGCGCATCGCAGCCTATCGTCTGACAGCGCAGCGATATGCCGCCGGATCATGGCCGCAGGGCAGCCTGCAGGACCGGCTCGCCTCCTTCATGCGCATGATGATGGACTGGCTCGACAGTCTACCCTCTCGCGATTTTTCCGTCGACCTCGCCACYGGAAAGGTCGAGCGCAACGATCATTTGGGCCGCACGGTGCGGCGCCAGACCGGAGCGGCGTGAAAGCACACGCGCCCGCCGCTCAAGGCGCCGGGATCGTCGCTTTCCAGAAGCGTGGTGATGTGTTCGGCGATCTGGGCGATCGGCTGACGGAATGTGGTCAGCTGATAGGATGCCCAGCTGGCCTGCTCGATATCGTCGAAGCCGACGACGCAGAGGTCCGCCGGCACGTTCATGCCAAACTCGACGCGCGCCGCATCCATGAAACCGCAGGCCAAAAGGTCGGTGACGCAGAACGCCGCCTCGGGCCGTTCCGAGCCGCTGAGCAGCAGGCGCCCGGCTTCGAAGCCGGCACCGTAACCAGTTGGGCCGGCGCGGGTGATGGTGACGTCGAGGCCAGCCTCTTTGGCGGCTTGTTGGAAGCCGCGCTCGCGCGCAACCAGGCTTGGCGTGCCCGCTTGCGAGGAGACGACCGCGATGCGGAGGCAACCAGCGCGGTGCAGCATGTGGAACGCTTCGCGGGCCGCGATACCGTTGTCGACGGTGATGCTCTCGGGGCCATCGAGATGGTCGTCGCGGTTGATCAGGATGACGTGCTGGCCGCTGTTGATACAGGTGTTGATGAGGGATGCCGGCGGCGTGCCTGAAAGGACGACGGTGGCATTGGCGCGGTAATTCAGCGTCTGGCGCAGAGCCGCCTCGACACTGTCGCTGTCGCCCGAGGTGTTGATGACCATGGCGACGCGATTGATCGCCTGCAGGCGCCTGGTAATCGCATCGAGCAGGCGCGAATGATAGGGCGTATTGATGTCGGCGCCGATGAGACAGACGATGCCGCTGTTTTCGTGGATCAGGCTGCGGGCGAGATGGTTGACGTGGTAGCCGAGCTGTTCGGCAGCCTCCAGAACCTTCTTGCGTGTCGTCTCAGAAACGCTCGCCCCATCGGTGAAGGTGCGCGATACCGCCGAGCGCGAAACGCCGGCCAGTTCAGCGACCTGCTGTGCGCTGACGAATGACCTGCCCGGCTTCAGTTCGGACATTGCACAGCTCCAGTTTGGCCACGCGGCGAACCGCTTCGCAAGCGTTGCACAAATGTGCAACGCACTATCCCTGATACAATCGGATTGTGGCGTCTGCAATCCTGTAGCTGCAATCTTGCAAAGGCTAGTTGCCCGGCGGCAATGCCTAGGACGTAGCTTCGGCCATTGCCTCGACAGGTGTGGCTATATCAGCAACCGACAGGTTGCGGATGAGGGTCGCGAGTTCCGGCTCGTCGATGAGGACGGCGGCATCGGAAGGTGCCAGCCATGCACGTTGGCGCGCGCCTGCCTCTTGCCAGTCCTGCAGTTCCTCGGACACCTCGATCAGGTAGGCGGTGACCACGACATTGACGAAGCTGGTCGACAGCCGTTTCCAGTAGCAATAGCTACCCGCCGGCTTTTTCAGCGCCTTTCCGCGCACGCCGGCTTCCTCGCGGGCCTCGACAAGGGCTGCCTGGCGCGCACTTTTGCCCTTCATCGGCCAACCCTTGGGCACGATGAAACGGCGGGTGCCGCGCGACGTGACAAGCATGACCTCAAGTTCGCCGCCCCCGTTCAGCCTAAACGGAATGGCAGCAACCTGGGCGATGATCTCGCCGTTGGTCGCTTTGCGAAGGGTCTTCTTGTCCTTTGGCATTTTCGCCCAATCATTCCTTTCGATGCGGCTATGTCAGGTGCTTCAGATTTAAGAATGCACCCTGGCCGGTTCAGCTTCATGACGCCTAAGATAGTGCCATGAACACGATTGCAAAATGCGTAAAAAGCACTCACTCTGCAACAGGCTAAAACGACATCAGATCGTTAGACGACGAAAAATAAATCGGAGGGAACCAAAACATGAAATCTGCCTATTTGCGTTCGGCCGCTTTGGCCGCAGTTCTTGTCGCCGGCGGTACGGCGGCACAGGCCGAAAGCCTGACACTTTATTGCGCCGCCGATGAGGCATGGTGCCAGCAGATCAAGACCGGTTTCGAGGAAAAGACCGGCATCACCGTCGATATGACACGCAAGAGCTCGGGCGAAACCTATGCGCAGGTACGTGCGGAAGCCGGCAATCCCAAGGGTGACGTGTGGTGGGGTGGCACCGGTGATCCGCATCTGCAGGCGGCCCAGGAAGGGCTGACCGAGGAATATATGTCGCCGATGCGCGGCGAGTTGCAGGACTGGGCGATCAAGCAGGCGGAAGCTGCCGGCAATAAGACCATCGGCGTCTATTCCGGTGCGCTGGGTTTTGGCTACAACAAGGACCTGCTGGCCAAGAACGGCCTGCCTGAGCCGAAATGCTGGGAAGACCTGACCAAAGCCGAATACAAGGGCCAGATCCAGATCGCCAACCCGAACTCTTCGGGCACCGCTTATACGACGCTGGCGACGATGGTGCAGCTGTTTGGCGAGGACAAGGGCTTCGACTACATGAAGGCCCTGCACAAGAACATCAACCAGTACACCAAGTCGGGCTCGGCGCCGATCAAGGCCGCAGGTCTTGGCGAGACCACCATCGGCATCGTGTTCATGCATGACGCGGTGGCGCAGACTGCGGCTGGTTTCCCGATCGTGACTGTCGCGCCATGTGAAGGCACCGGCTACGAGATCGGCTCGATGTCGATCATCAAGGGCGCGCGCAATCCCGAGGCGGCAAAGAAGTTCTACGACTGGGCGCTTACGGCCGAAATGCAAGGCAAGGCCAAGGACGTGAAGTCGTTCCAGCTGCCGTCAAACAAGTCGGCTGCGGTTTCGGAGCTGACGCCCGACCTCTCGACGATCAAGCTGATCGACTACGACTTCAAGAAGTACGGCTCGAGCGACGAGCGCAAGCGGCTGCTGTCGAAATGGGACACCGAGGTCTCGACCCTGCCGCAGTAACAAGCCATGCGCTCCCGCGATTTCAGCGGCCGCCTGCATCCGGCCGTCATCTTGTGGATGGCGGTCGGGTGGTTGGGTTTTGCCGTGCTCCCATGGTTCGGTGTCGAAGACGGGTTCTTCGGCTTTTCCTGGCTGTTTGAAGGGTATCCGCTCGACAGCGAGTTCGCGCCCGCGCTGATCCTCAATCTCAAGGGCGAGAAGCTATGGCTGGCGCCGCTCGGCGCGGCGCTGGCAGCGCCGCTGTTGCTGTGGGGGCGCAAGAAATCAGACCCGCTGTTCGGCAAATTGTTGATCGCTGTCGGCGCCGCCGGTTTTGCCTGGATGATGTTCCAAGGCTTTGCCATCGGCCTGCGCGGATGGCAATTCGGCTGGCTGCAAAGCTTGTTTGGCGATTTAGGCGATCGCCAGTTCGGCATGGGCTACGGCGCTCTTCTTGTCGGCCTCGCTTTCCTGTTCTTGTTCTCGCTCGGGCTTGCGGCGCGTGGCGCGGTCGGCGGCGACGTATTCGTGGTCTCCACCATTGCCTTCGTGGTCGCTGCCGTYGGGCTTTTCATCTTCATGCCGATCCTGCAGATGCTGGCCAATGCGCTGATCACGGACGAAGGCACATATTCGTTCAGCATGTTCCTCGGCAAGCTGTTCAGCGCCCGGCTGTGGGGCCTCGATTGCCTCGCCGGTGGCAGCCGTTGCGGCGTTGCCTGGAATTCGCTGTTCCTGGCTGTTCTTGTCGGCGTTCTGACCACGATCCTCGGGCTCGTCTTCGCGCTGGTGGTGACCCGGACTGGTTTTCGCCAGGGCAAGCTGTTGCGCGCGCTGACGGTGCTGCCGATCATCACCCCACCCTTCGTCATTGGTCTCGCCATCATTCTTCTGTTTGGCTTGTCCGGTGTGATCAACCAGTCAGTTTCCGAGATGCTGGGCATCCAGCCAACCCGCTGGGTCTACGGCCTGCCTGGCTTGCTCATCGCGCAATTGCTGGCATTCACGCCGATTGCCTTTCTGGTGCTGATCGGCGTTGTCGAGGGTGTCAGCCCGTCAATGGAGGAGGCGGCACAGACGCTACGCGCCAATCGCTGGCAGACCTTCTGGACGGTGTCGCTGCCGTTGATGCGGCCGGGACTCGCCAATGCCTTCCTGCTCGGCTTCATCGAAAGCATGGCCGATTTTGGCAATCCGCTGGTGCTGGGCGGCAATTTCGACGTGCTGTCGACCGAGATTTTCTTCGCCATCGTGGGCGCGCAGAATGACGAGGCGCAAGCCGCGATCCTGGCAATGGTGCTACTCGCCTTCACGCTGGTCGCCTTTTATGCGCAGCGCTTCTGGCTCGGCAAGAAGTCGTACACGACGCTGTCGGGCAAGGGCGATTCCGGCGTGCATCCGCAATTGCCGACCGGACTCAGGCGCACCGTCTATGGCGTTGCCGGCTTCTGGGCGATCTTCACCATCGTCATCTATGGGACGATCTTCTACGGCAGCTTCGTCAAGCTCTGGGGCGTCGATCACAGCCTGACCTTCGCCCACTACGTCAAGGCATTCGCCGTCGGCTGGAACGAGTTCGGCATCCATTGGAAGGGCTCGGCCTGGAGCTCGTTCTGGACGACGATGATGATCGCGCTGATCTCAGCTCCACTGACCGCCGCCATCGGCCTGCTCACCGCCTATCTTCTGGTGCGGCAGAACTTTGCCGGCAAGAACGCCTTCGAGTTCGGCACCATGCTGTCCTTCGCCATTCCCGGCACGGTGATCGGTGTGAGTTATGTAATCGCCTTCAACGTGCCGCCGATCGAGCTGACGGGCACCGGCATCATCCTGGTTCTGGCTTTCATCTTCCGCAACATGCCGGTGGGCGTGCGGGCAGGGGTGGCGTCGATGTCACAAATCGATAAGAGCCTGGACGAGTCGTCGCTGACGCTTGGCGCCAATTCCTGGCAGACCTTTCGCAAGGTTGTGCTGCCGCTGCTGCGACCGGCGATCCTTGCGGCTTTGGTCTATTCCTTCGTTCGCGCCATGACCGCGATCAGCGCCATCATCTTCCTTGTCAGTGCCCGTTACGACATGTCGACGAGCTACATCGTCGGGCGCGTCGAGAACAACGAATACGGCATCGCGATCGCTTATTCGGCGGTGCTCATCGGCGTCATGCTGGCGGTTGTCGGGCTGATGCAGCTGTTGGTCGGGCGGCGCAATATCGGCCGGCGCGGGCATGAGTTGTCGCAGTCGCGTACGAATGTGAGCCAACCGGCATTTTCAGGAGGCGGCTGATGGCCGAGATCAAGAGCAACGCCGCTTCGGTGGAGTTCCGCGAGGTCACCAAGATCTATGGCAAGAGCCCGACAGCGGCGGTCAACAACGTGTCGCTGTTTGTCGAGGCGGGCAAGCTGGTGACGTTGCTCGGTCCCTCGGGCTGCGGCAAGACCACCACACTTCGCATGATCGCCGGGCTGGAAATGGCGACGCGCGGAAAAATCCTGATCGGCGGGGCCGATGTGACCACGTTGCCGGCGACGGATCGCGACGTGTCGATGGTGTTCCAGTCCTATGCGCTGTTTCCGCATATGAGCGTCAACGAGAATGTCGAATACGGGCTGAAGTTCTCCGGTTTCGCCAAGAAGGAGATCGGCGAGCGCGCGCGTGCCGGCCTCGAATTGGTCGGTCTCTCCGGCTATGGCAACCGGCTGCCAAGCGAGCTTTCAGGTGGGCAGCAGCAGCGTGTTGCAGTGGCCCGCGCCTTGGTGCTCGAGCCGCAGGTGCTGTTGTTCGACGAGCCGCTTTCCAATCTGGATGCCAAGCTCAGGCGACGGGTGCGCGAGGAGATCCGCGATATCCAGACCAAGCTTGGCCTGACGGTGGTCTATGTCACGCACGATCAGGAAGAGGCGCTGGCCGTTTCCGACCGCATCATCGTCATGAACAATGCCGTCATCGCGCAGGATGGTACGCCGCGCGAACTCTACGACGCGCCGGCGGATGCCTTCGTTGCCGACTTCATCGGCGAGGCCAACATCTTCGATTGCGAGATCGCTTCGGTCGACAATGGGTTGGCGAGCGTACGGCTGGGCAGCCTTGAGACGAAGCTCGATGCGCGTGGCATGAAACCGGGGGCGGCCAAGCTTGCCGTGCGGCCTAGCCGCATCGAGATCCGTCCGGTTGGAAGCCCGCGCACCTTTCCGGGCCGGCTCGACAAGGTGACCTATGTCGGCAGCGATCTGGAGTTTATGGTCGGTACCGAGTTCGGCGATGTCTTTGCCGTGTCACCTGATGTCGACGCGCAGTTCAGGCCTGGACAGGAGGTAGGCATTGGTTTTGCCGCGCGTGGGCCTGTGTTGATCCGGGGTTAGGATTCACATGAAACCCTGCGCCGCAGCCGCCACCGCAAGATAACGCACCAGCTTGGCCGAGCTGACGAGCGCCAGGAAGCTCCACAGCGGCTCCTTCAGCGTGCCGGCAATGAGCGTCAGCGGGTCGCCGATGATGGGCACCCATGACAGCAGCAGGCTCCAGCGGCCGTAGCGGCGATACCAGCCTTCAGCGCGCGCCAGGGCGGCGGGGCTCGCGGGAAACCAGCGACGGTCCTTGAAACGGTCAACCTGGCGCCCGAGCAACCAGTTGACCCATGAGCCCAATACGTTGCCGATCGTGGCGACGATGATGAGCAGGGCAAGCGAATAGCCGCCGTTGAGGATCAACCCTGCAAGCAGGGCTTCTGATTGCGCCGGCAAAAGCGTCGCGGCGGCGAAGGCCGCGACGAACAGGCCGCCATAGGCGGCGAGACTGGTCACCGCGATTTCACGCGGGCTATTGCGTCTGAGCCCGGCCGGAAAGGCCGTCGATGATCGGGCAGTCGGGACGGCTGTCGCCATGGCAATTATGCACGAGATGGCGCAGCGTGTTGCGCAGTTCCGTCAGCTCCGCAAGCTTGCGGTCGATCTCGACCAGCTTGGTCTCGGCGAGGGCTTTGACGTCAGCACTTTCGCGCTCCTTGTCACCGTAGAGCGACAGAAGCTGTCGGCATTCCTCGACCGAGAAGCCAAGGCTGCGCGAGCGCTGCAAGAAGCGCAGGCGGTGGACGTCGGACATGGAATAGTCGCGGTAGCCATTGTCGGCCCGGTCGGGACGCAACAGGCCGATGTCTTCGTAATAGCGGATGGTCTTGGCCGGCAGGCCCGACTTCTCCGATGCTGTACCAATGTTCATGGCCACTCCTTGAGCATCGGCCCGAAAATCGGAATCGATTTTCGGAAAAGCACGATGCGCRGATTCAAAAACTTAGCCTCATATAAAGCTTCCAGTTACTGGAAGTTCAAGGGGCTGGCGAAATCGTGATGCAGGCCGGCGCGCGAGGCGCCGGCCTGCGGTTATCAGGTCAGGCGTCGTAGGCCATCGACGTCATCATGCCGCCCGCCATGTGGTAGAGATGGTGGCAATGCAGCGCCCATTTGCCGGCATTGTCGGCGTCGAAGGCGATGGTCACCATGCCCATATTGGCCGGCACCAGCACCGTGTCGCGCATGGCACCGGCAAAACGCTTGCCGTTGACCGCGACCACCTGGAAGTGGTGGCCGTGCAGGTGCATCGGGTGCGACATGGTGGTGTGGTTCATGAAGGTGAGTTCGAAGCGGTCGCCGCTCGTCACCGCCAGCGGCTTGTCCTGGCCATGCATGGCGCCATCGAGCGTCCAGACATAATTTGGTCCTTCGCCCAGCATCATGGTGTGCTCGCGCGTGGCCGTCTTTTCCGTCAGCGGCTTTGTGGCGCGGAGCCGCTGTTCCAGCTCGGCGCCGACGGCGGGGAAGTTCGTATCCGCCATGTCGGCGAATTTGGCGACGGTGGCGCCCTTCGCCGCGAGGACCGCACCAGAGCGCATGCGCCCGCCTTCCTGCACGGCGAAAATTGGCCAGGCCGAAGCTTCTTTCGGCAGCTCGATGATGATGTCGAGACGCTGCGCCACGGCGAACTCAAAGCGCGAACCCTCGATCGGCTCGACCGGCATGCCGTCGACTGCGATCAGCTTGCCAGAGAGTTGGCCGAGGTCGATCCACATATTGGTGCTGGCGGCGCCATTGATCAGGCGCAGGCGGACGCGTCCGCCTGTTTCAACGGCAAAGACCTCCGGATCGTCGAGCGTGCGGTCGTTGGCAAGCAGGGCATCGTATTGAACGTCCTGCAGGTGAGACATTGCACCCCCACCCATTTGCATGCCGCCCATGTTCATCGAGCCATGGTCCATGCCGCCCATTTGTCCGCCACCCATCGCCGTGCCCGGCATGTTGTGGCCCTCGTGGCCGCCTGCCGCCGGGGCCGGAGCAGGCGCCATCGCGCTCATGTCGTGGCCGCCGGCCTTCAGTTCGGCGAGAATCTCCTGGGGGTCGCGGAAGGTGAAGTCGTGGAACAGCACCACCACTTCCTGCACGTCCTGTCCGGCCTCGGCCGGATCACGCACGATCAGTGGAGCGGCGAGCATCAATTGCTCCTGCAGCCCGAAATGCGAGTGCATCCAGAAGGTACCCGGACGGGCGACCGGGAAGTCGTAGTCGTGACTGCCGCCGTCGGGGATCGGCTCCTGGGAGATGCCGGCAACGCCGTCCTGTTGCCACGGCGGAGTGAGGCCGTGCCAGTGGATGACGGTGGGCTCGCCGATGAGGTTCTTCAGCTGGACCCGGAAGTTCTCGCCGGCATTCATGACGAGGCCCGACCTACCGTCAGCCTGGTTGAGGCCGAAGACATTGGCGGCCTTGCCCTTGACCTCGATGACGCGCTTGGCGGCAGTGATGACCTTGTGGCCGTCAGCACGTGCCGGGCGCACCGGAAGCAGGAGTGAGGGAACCGCTGCGACGGAAAGCGTAGCGGCCGATGCCGCGAGGAAAACGCGGCGTGAAAGGGTTTTCATTTTCATTGTCTCCAAAACTGATTGTCTCCCGGCACGGAACGAGCCGGGGCGTGCGCATCGATGCGCTTCAGCTCAGGAGAATGATGGCGGTCGAAGATGGGGCGACGCGATCGATCCGTAAAGCGGCTCGGTCTTCGCGGGAACAGGTGAGATGCCAGTCAGATTAAGAAAGGCACTCGGCAGTGGAAGCGGTGCGCAGTAGCTGCACGAGGCAAGACATTGCGCCAGGCAGGCCCGGCTGTCCTCATCCTGGGACAGGTCCCCGCAGCAAGCCATGTCTGCCTTGGCGTGATGGGACACTGTTTGAATGGCATGCGCTTGATGCTGGCTGCCGGCCTGATGGGCGGAGGCCGCCTGGCTGAGCGCAAGAAAGAAGAGGAGCAGCAACGGCAGCATCAGGCGCAGGGCCCTCAACGCCGTGGACCTGCCCTCGGCCATCACGGCAACGCGCCCACCAGCCTGCCCGCGCCTGATGGCGCGGAGCGGATGGGTCGTGGCTGAGATGTGCCGCATCAAATGCATATCCTATCAATGGGTACTGGGCCCGTTGTGGTCAAGCGGCGTTGTTGTCGCTTCCCTCAGGTGTGAAGAAGACGTCGGCATGAATGTCGCTGGCCGGCACCCCACGCGCGCCGAGAATAGCCATTGCCGCGTCGACCATGGCCGGGGGACCGGCGACATAGGCCTTGGCACCGGCAAGGTCGCGATGGTCTTCGCCAAGCGCGTCGGAAACGTAGCCGCTGCGCCTGCCATCTGTGGCGGTGAGCGACAGCACGGGCACAAAGGTCAGGTTGGAAAATCTCCGCTCCAGCGCGCGAAAATGCTCGACCAGATAGAGGTCGTGCTCTGCGCGGGCACCGAAATAGACATGGATCGGCTGGTCCATGCCGGCATGGAGCGCTGTCTCGACGATCGACTTGATCGGTGCGAGGCCGCTGCCGCCCGCAATGGCCACGATCGGTCCCGGATGCGCTTCGCGCAGATAGGCCGCGCCTGCCGGGCCTTCGATGTGGACAGTGTCGCCTGGCTTCAGCGCGGCATGGATCCGGCCGCTTGTCACCCCGTCGGGGACCGCCCGCACATGCAGTTCGATGAGCTCTTCGTTGGGGCGATTGGCCATTGAATATTGCCGCGGCGGCGCACCGGGGACGGTCAGCGTCAAATACTGCCCGGCAGCGAAGCGGAAGGCTGCGCGATCGGAAAGCCGCAGGCGCAGAGCGATGATGTCGTGGGTCATGGGCTCGATGGTGGTGACCTCGGCATCCTGGGTGACAGCGAGCCTGGCGACATAGGCTTCGTCCAGCCATTCCACGGACACGTCGTTTGTCGGCACCGACCGGCAGGCGAGAATGAGGCCAGCGGCCCGATCTTCCTCGGTAAGGGCGAAAGGCGAGTGCTTGCCGAGTTCGACATCGCCACTGATCAGGCGCGACTTGCAGGAACCGCAGCGGCCGGAACGGCATCCATGCGGATAGGCAACGCCGGCTTCGAGTGCAGCTTGCAGGATCGTCTGCTCGGCAGCAATGGGGATGCGGCGTCCAAGTTGGGGCAGGGTGATATGGGGCATGATGTTGCTCACGTGGCCTTGGTCAGGTCGAGCAGCGCCTCGATCTCGGCGTGCTGCACGGCAAAGGTGCCGAAAAAGATGTGCTTGTCGTCGATGATGGTGATGGGCGCGACGCGAACGCCAGTGCGGCGCTTGGCTTCCTCGGCGATCTCGGGGTCGCGCAGATCGCGCTCGACGAAAGGCAGGCTCTGCGCGTTCAGCCAACGCTTGAGAGCGAGGCAATCCGGGCAGGTCGGCGTGGTGAATATCTCGATCCAGGGTGCGACTTTGGTCGACATGTGCCTAGCCTTTGAAATGAGGAGAGGGGCGGCCGCCCAGAACCCCATCCTGATGGATGGGTTCCAGCTTTTTGTTTGAGCATGATCTCTTCCGAAAACCGGGGCCCACTTTTCGGGATCATGCTTTGACGGCGGGCCGGGGAGACGTCACGCGGCTTGCGCGAGTGCTGGGGCGCCTGATGTAGCCGTCGCCCGCACCGGCGCCTGGAAGCGCTTGAGCCGCATGGCGTTGCCAAGCACAAACACGCTCGACATCGCCATCGCACCGGCAGCGAGCATCGGCGACAACAGCGTGCCGCTGACCGGATAGAGCACGCCCGCCGCAACCGGGATGAGGGCGGCATTGTAGGCGAAGGCCCAGAACAGGTTCTGACGGATGTTGGCGATGGTCGCCTTCGACAGGGCGATCGCATTGGTCACGCCGAGCAGGTCGCCCGACATCAGCACGACGTCTGCACTTTCGATGGCAACGTCAGTGCCCGTGCCGATCGCGATGCCGACATCGGCCTCGGCCAATGCCGGTGCGTCGTTGATGCCATCGCCGACGAAAGTCACCGCCCGTCCGCCTGTCCGCAGGCGCTTGATCGCGTCGACCTTGCCGTCAGGCAGCACCTCGGCAACCACCTCGTCGATGCCAAGCTGGGCAGCGATGGCTTCGGCCGTGCGGCGATTGTCGCCGGTGATCATCGCGACCTTCAGTCCCATGTCGTGCAGCGCGCGGATCGCCTGCGGTGTCGTCGCCTTGATCGGGTCGGACACCGCGATGATGGCGGCGAGCTTGCCGTCGATGGCCGCGTAGAGCGGGGTCTTGGCCTTGTAGCCCATGCGGATCGCCGCTTCCGCGAAGTCCTGAACGGAGATGCCGAGCTTGGCCATGTAGCGGTCGGCACCGATATCGACGCGGTTCTTGCCGACGCTGGCGCTGACGCCGAAGCCGGGAATAGCCTCGAATGCGCTGGTTTCACCTGGCATCAGCCCCTCTTCCTTCGCGGCAGCGACGATTGCCGAGGCCACGGGATGCTCGGACTGGGCCTCGACAGTCGCGACCAGCGACAGAACCTTGGCGCGTTCAAAACCCCTGGCGACTTCGAGGTCGGTCATGACGGGCTTGCCTGCGGTCAGCGTACCGGTCTTGTCGAGGGCCACGACCTGGGTTGACTTGAGCAACTGCAGTGCTTCGCCATTGCGGAACAGCACGCCGAGTTCTGCGGCACGGCCGGTTCCGACCATGATCGAGGTCGGCGTGGCAAGGCCCATGGCACAGGGGCAAGCAATGATCAGCACGGCGACCGCATTGACCAGCGCGAAGCTGACGGCGGGCTCGGGGCCGAAGAACAGCCACACGGCAAAGGTCAGTGCCGCAGCAACCATGACCGCAGGCACGAACCAGGAGGTGACCTTGTCGACCATCGCCTGGATCGGCAGTTTCGAGCCTTGCGCGGTTTCGACCATGCGGATGATCTGCGCCAGCAGCGTGTCGGCGCCGACCTTGGTGGCACGGTAGGTGAAGCTGCCGGTTTTGTTGATGGTGCCGCCAACGACTTCCGCGCCTTCGCCCTTGCTGACCGGAATCGGCTCGCCCGAGATCATGGATTCGTCGATGTAGGACGAGCCGGAAAGGACGATGCCATCGACCGGCACTTTGTCGCCCGGGCGCACCTGGATGACGTCGCCGGCAGCGACATCTTCAAGCGCGACGTCGACGAACTCGCCATTGCGCTGGACGCGCGCCGACTTCGCCTGCAGGCCCATCAGCCGCTTGATCGCTTCGCTGGTGCGGCCCTTGGCCTTGGCCTCGAGTACGCGGCCAAGCAGGATCAGCGTGATGATGACCGCCGAAGCCTCGAAATAGACATTGGCGGTACCTGCCGGCAGTACGCTGGATGCAAATGTGGCCACCACCGAGTACGCCCAGGCGGCGGTCGAGCCGAGCACGACCAGCGAGTTCATGTCGGGTGCCAGACGCAGCAGKGCTGGCACGCCCTTTTGGTAGAAGCGCAGGCCGGGGCCGAACTGGACGATGGTCGCCAGCACGAAAAAGGCGATGTAGAGCGGCTGCTGGCCGACGTTCATCAGCAGCCAGTGGTGCATGGCGGGGATGGCGTGCGAGCCCATCTCGAGCACGAAGATCGGCAGCGTGAGTGCGGCTGCGATAGCGAAGTCGCGCTTGAGGTTGGAGAATTCACGGTTGCGGGCGTCCTCGCGGCTGTCGCCTTCGGCGTCGGCATTGTCGCTGCGGCGCGTCTCGTAGCCGGCCTTGCGGATGGCGGCATCGATGGCGGCACGAGAGGCTGCGCCAGCGAACGACTCGACGGTGGCGCGTTCGGTGGCGAGATTGACGGACGCCTTGAGCACGCCCGGCACGGCAGCGATCGCCAGCTCGACGCGGCGCACGCAGGAGGCGCAGGTCATGCCCTCGATCTCGATCTCCGACTTTTCGACCGGAACCTCGTAGCCGGCTTTGTTAATGGCGGCGATCACAGCGGCGGATTCCACCGTGCGGTCGAAGACAACGTCGGCGCTTTCCGTGGCGAGGTTGACGGCAGCCGCCGTCACGCCCGGCACCTTGGTGATGGCAATTTCGACGCGGCGCACGCACGAGGCGCAGGTCATGCCTTCGATCGGGAAGCTTTGGCGGATGGTGCCGGTTGCCTTGGTCGGCGGGTTCACGGAAGCATTCATGGTCATGGACCTCTATTTTCATCGATTTCGAAGTGAGGTCTAAGGCTTCCAGTGTTGGGAAGGTCAACAGGTTTCTTGCAGATTTTTCAGACTGAAGATAACTGACTGAAAACATTGTGAATTATGCTTTCCCGGTCGCTCGGCCTGCATTTTGAGGCAGGAGGAAAGCTCGGTAACAGGATCCGCGATCCAAAAATCGTTTGACCTTCCAGTTGCTGGAAACACCACATAGCAGAGACGGCGCGATGCCGACCCGAAAGAGGACTTGAAATGCTGAAGATGAATGTTCCCGACATGACCTGCGGCCATTGCGCAGGCATGGTGACCAAGGCTGTGCAGAGCGTTGACGCTGGCGCGCGCATCGACATCGATCTGAAGTCGCAGACCGTTTCGGTCGAAACAAGCGCCGATGCCGCCCAGGTTGCCCAGGCGCTCGACGCTGCCGGCTATCCGGCGCAGGCCGTCTGATCAGTCAAGCCGGCGTCAAGGGCGGTGCGGACGGAGCAATCCTGCGCGCCGCCCTTTGGCGTTTAACTTGGCTGCCAAGAAGATAGGCCGGGTTGTGGAAGAGTTTCCGCTGCCACATTAGCCCTTGCAAATATGACGCGGCCCCGCGCTACCTTCCTCCCCTAGTATTTCCGCGCCAAATCAAGCTATGATGCGGCTGGCCTTCCTCAGGGGATTGTGTCCCTCGGAATGCCGGGAGGAACCGAGGATGGCCATTGCGCTCGTACTCGTTCTGATTGTCGTCGGCTCGGTGCTCTTCCATGCGCTGAGCCCTTGGTGGTGGACGCCGATAGCCTCCAACTGGGGCTACATCGACAGCACTCTCGTCATGACTTTCTGGATCACCGGCGCGGTCTTTTCCGCCGTCGTGCTGTTCATGGCCTATTGCATCTTCCGCTTCCGCCACAAGGAAGGGCAGAAGGCTGCCTACGAGCCCGAGAGCAGGAAACTCGAATCCTTGCTGACGATCGTGACGGCAGTCGGCGTGGCGGCGATGCTGGCGCCCGGCCTGTTCGTGTGGAGCCAGTTCATTACCGTTCCGAAGGATGCCACCGAGGTCGAGGTCGTTGCCCAGCAGTGGCAATGGAGCTTCCGCCTGCCTGGCGCCGATGGCAAGCTCGGCACGTCGAACGCGCGGCTGATCACCTCGGACAATCCGCTCGGCATCAATCCGGACGATCCCAACAGCAAGGACGATGTCGTCGTCCAGGCCGCCGACCTGCATCTGCCGATCGACAAGCCGGTCAAGATGGTGCTGCGCTCGATCGATGTGCTGCACGATTTCTACGTGCCGGAGTTCCGCGCCAAGATGGACATGGTGCCGGGCATGATCACTTATTTCTGGTTCACCCCGACGCGGACCGGAACCTTCGAGGTTCTGTGCGCCGAGCTTTGCGGCGTTGGCCATGCCTTCATGCGTGGCACTGTGCTGGTCGATACCCAGCAGGACTACCAGACCTGGCTGCAGCAGCAGTCGACCTTCGCCCAGCTGTCCCAGCCAGCGAAGGTGGGCGCGCTCGTTGCGCCTGCAACAAGCAAGGCGAAGGTGGAATAGAGCAGCATGAGGCGGGATCGCCGCAACGGCGACCTTGCCAGCAAAACAGGAACGACAGACGCGAAGAGGTACCGATGGTCGATGTCACGCCACATGGAACCGACTTCATTCCGCCCGCCGAGGTCGCGGAGGCCGAACTTTACCATCCGCACAGCTGGTGGACGAAATACGTCTTTTCGCAAGACGCCAAGGTCATCGCCATCCAGTATGCCGGAACGGCCATTGGCATCGGGCTCGTTGCTCTGGTGCTGTCCTGGCTGATGCGGCTGAAGCTCGCCTTCCCCGACACCTTCTCCTTCATCACGCCCGACGCCTATTACCAGTTCATGACCATGCACGGCATGATCATGGTCATCTACCTGCTCACTGCCTTGTTCCTCGGCGGCTTCGGCAACTACCTGATCCCGCTGATGGTCGGCGCGCGCGACATGGTGTTCCCCTATGTCAACATGCTGAGCTACTGGATCTATCTGCTTGCCGTTTTGGTGCTGGTCGGCAGCTTCTTTGCACCAGGCGGCCCGACTGGGGCGGGGTGGACGCTTTATCCGCCGCAGGCGATCCTGTCGGGTACGCCAGGCGGGCAGGATTGGGGCATCATCCTGATGCTGGTGTCGCTGATCCTGTTCATCATCGGCTTCACCATGGGCGGGCTCAACTATGTGGTGACCGTGCTGCAGGGCCGCACGCGCGGCATGACGCTGATGCGCCTGCCGCTGACTGTGTGGGGCATCTTCACCGCAACCGTCATGGCGCTGCTGGCCTTCCCGGCACTGTTCGTCGCCTGCGTGATGATGCTGTTCGACCGAGTTATCGGCTCCAGCTTCTTCATGCCGGCGATCGTCGAGATGGGCGAACAACTGCCGCATAATGGCGGCAGCCCGATCATGTTCCAGCACCTGTTCTGGTTCTTCGGCCACCCCGAGGTCTATATCGTGGCGCTGCCGGCCTTCGGCATCGTTTCCGACCTGATCAGCACCCATGCGCGCAAGAACATCTTCGGCTACCGCATGATGGTGTGGGCGATCATCGGCATCGGCGCGCTCTCCTTCGTGGTCTGGGCGCACCATATGTATGTCTCGGGCATGCACCCGTATTTCGGCTTCTTCTTCGCCACCACCACGCTGATCATCGCCGTTCCCACTGCGCTCAAGGTCTACAATTGGGTGCTGACCCTGTGGCGCGGCGACATCCACCTCACGATCCCGATGCTGTTTGCGCTCGCCTTCATCGTCACCTTCGTCAATGGCGGGTTGACTGGCCTGTTCCTTGGCAACGTGGTGGTCGACGTGCCGCTGTCGGACACGATGTTCGTGGTCGCCCACTTCCACATGGTGATGGGCGTGGCGCCGATCATGGTCGTCTTCGGGGCGATCTACCACTGGTATCCCAAGATCACCGGCCGCATGCTCAATGAGTGGCTCGGCCGCTTACATTTCTGGGTCACGTTTGTTGGTGCTTATCTGATCTTTTTCCCAATGCATTATATCGGTCTGATCGGTGTGCCCCGGCGTTATCCCGAGCTCGGCGACACCGCCTTCATCCCCCCGTCCGTGCATACTCTGAACGAGTTCATCACCATCGCAGCACTCACCGTCGGCTTCGCCCAGATGGTGTTCCTGTTCAATCTCATCTGGAGCATTCGCCACGGCAGACATGCCGGCGACAATCCATGGCGGGCAACGACGCTGGAATGGCAGACCGCCGGCACACCGCCGCCGCACGGCAATTTCGGCAAGGACCTGCCGGTGGTCTATCGCTGGGCCTATGATTATTCGGTGCCCGGCGCGCCTGAGGACTTCATTCCGCAGAACGACCCCGGTCCGTTGACGCGAGGTAGGCCCGCATGAGCGCCATCCTGATCTTCCTCGCCCTGATCACCGGCATTGCCGGCTGGTGGCTGGCGCGGCAACGGCTGATGTCCAAGCCGTGGCTGGAAGTGGGGCCGGTCAATGCATATCCCGAGACCGAAGCGCCGCTCATGCATCCGGCGAAGATCGGGCTCGGCGTATTTCTCGCGGTCGTAGGCACGCTGTTTGCGCTGTTCATCAGCGCCTACTTCATGCGCATGGTCTATGACGACTGGCAGGCGCCGCCGATGCCGCGGCTGCTCTGGCTCAACACGGGCATGCTGGTGCTGGCGAGCATAGCGCTGCAATGCGCCGTGGTTGCCGCGCACAAGGGCCAGTTCGACAATCTGCGGCTTGCCTTGCTGACCGGCAGCCTGACTTCGGTGGCGTTCCTGGGCGGGCAGTTGCTGGCCTGGCGGGATCTGGCGCAAAAAGGCTATTTCGCAACCGAAAACCCGGCCGTCAGCTTCTTTTACCTGATCACCGCGATGCATGGGCTGCACGTCATCGGCGGCTTGATAGCGCTCGGCAGGACCAATGTGCGGGTGTGGCGAGGTGACAGATCGCCGAAGCTCGTCCTGTCGACCGAGCTGTGCGCGATGTACTGGCATGTCCTGCTGATCGTGTGGCTGGTGCTGTTTACAGTGCTGATGGGCTGGGCCGCCGACTTCATCGACATCTGTCGCCGGTTGCTGAGCTAGGAGATACGGGGATGGCCGAAACCACGCTGGGACATGCCGACCACACCGCGCCGCGGCCACCTGGCCTGCGCGGCATCGTCGCCGACGTGTCGTCCGACCAGAGGGCGTTCAAGAACGTCTCCTGGGGGAAGGCCATGATGTGGATCTTCCTGCTCAGCGATACCTTCGTCTTCGGTTGTTTTCTGTTGTCCTACATGACCGCGCGCATGTCGACTGTCGTGCCATGGCCGAACCCGAGCGAGGTGTTCGCGCTGCATCTGTTCGGCCGCGACGTTCCGCTGATCCTGATCGCGATCATGACATTCGTTTTGATTTCGTCCTCCGGCACGATGGCGATGGCTGTCAATTTCGGCTACCGCCGCGACCGCAAGAAGACGGCGATCCTGATGCTGCTGACCGCAGCCCTTGGCGCGACCTTCGTTGGCATGCAGGCGTTCGAATGGACCAAGCTGATCACCGAGGGTGTTAGGCCGTGGGGCAACCCGTGGGGCGCGGCCCAGTTCGGCTCATCGTTCTTCATGATCACCGGCTTCCACGGTACCCATGTGACGATCGGGGTGATCTTTTTGTTGATCGTCGCGCGCAAGGTGTGGCGCGGCGACTACGAGACCGGCGCGCGCGGTTTCTTCACCAGCAGGCGGGGCCAGTATGAGAGTGTCGAGATCATGGGGCTCTACTGGCACTTCGTCGATCTGGTGTGGGTGTTCATATTCGCGTTCTTTTATCTTTGGTGAGGTGGAGCGATGGTACAGGTCGAAGCGCAGGATCACGGGCTGCATGGACACGTCACTGCCGCCCATACGGTTACGCATGCCGAGGGCCAGGGCCAGCAGCATCCGATCAAGCTCTATCTCGTGGTCTGGGGATGGCTGTTCATTCTCAGCGCCTGCTCCTATGCAGTCGATTATTTCGCCTTGCAGGGCTATCTCAGATGGGGCCTGATCCTGACCTTCATGATACTCAAGGCAGGCCTGATCGTTGCCGTATTCATGCATATGGCCTGGGAGCGACTGGCCCTAGCCTATGCGATCATCGTTCCGCCGCTGGCGCTCCTCGTCTTCGTAGGAATCATGGTGCTTGAATCTCGCTATACCGAGATCACCCGCGTCCTCTCATTTGGTGCCGGCTAGGTGTTTAGTCCCGGCATTTGCTGGAGCGGGTCGCGAGAGAACCGTTGTGGCTGGGAAAGCCATGCCTTGCAGATGAATTCGTAGGGCGTGAGGCCTTTGAGGGTCTTGAGCCTGCGGCCGAAGTTGTAGGCCAAGACGAAGTCGGCAAGGTGCTGGCGGAGTTGGTCGTGGCTCTCATAGTAGAAACGC